>NZ_JBEXYL010000002.1:273309-317636 GCF_040630895.1 Streptomyces sp. NPDC005728 | reverse complement strand
ACTCACCCTCTCGGGCTTTCCTCCGGGCTTCCCTTCGGTGTTTCCGACTCTATCAGATCTTTTCTCGATCCGATTTCCTCGGTGCTTTCCAGGTTTTCGCTTTCGCGCTTCCCTTTCCGGCGGTTCCGACTTTATCAGAAGTTCTGAGCCGGATTTCCCACCCGCTCCGGGGACCGTCGTCCAGCGTATGAAGCACTGGGGTTCCCGGTTGGGCGGAGCCGTAAACGTACTGGAGCGGGGCGCCCCGATGCAAATCGAGGTGCCCCGCTCCCAGTTCGCGCGGACGAGGTGTCAGACCTCCACCACGACCGGCAGGATCATCGGCCTGCGGCGATACGTGTCGGAGACCCACTTGCCGAGCGTACGCCGAATGAGTTGCTGCAGCTGGTGGGGTTCCACCACGCCGTCCTGGGCCGAGCGCTCCAGGACCTCCGTGATCCTCGGGATGACGTCGGCGAAGGCCGCGTCCTCGATGCCGGAACCCCGGGCCTGGACGTGCGGGCCGCCCGTGATCTTGCCGGTCGAGGAGTCCACGACCACGAAGACCGAGATGATGCCCTCGTCACCGAGGATCTTGCGGTCCTTCAGAGCCGGCTCGCCCACATCGCCGACGGAGAGGCCGTCGACGTAGACGTAACCCGCCTGGACCTTGCCCGAGATCTTCGCCTTGCCCTCGATCAGGTCGACCACCACGCCGTCCTCGGCGATGACGATCCGGTCGTGCGGGACACCCGTCATCGCGCCCAGCTCGGCGTTGGCGCGCAGATGGCGCCATTCACCGTGGACCGGCATCAGGTTCCTCGGGCGGCAGATGTTGTAGAAGTACAGCAGCTCGCCCGCGGAGGCGTGTCCGGAGACATGCACCTTGGCGTTGCCCTTGTGGACGACATTGGCGCCCCAGCGGGTCAGGCCGTTGATCACGCGGTAGACCGCGTTCTCGTTTCCGGGGATGAGTGACGAGGCCAGGATGACCGTGTCGCCGTCGACGATGCGGATCTGGTGGTCGCGGTTGGCCATGCGGGACAGGGCCGCCATCGGCTCGCCCTGGGAACCCGTGCAGACCAGGACCACCTCGCTGTCCGGCAGGTCGTCCAGCGTCTTGACGTCGACCACCAGGCCCGGCGGGACCTTCAGGTAGCCGAGGTCGCGGGCGATGCCCATGTTGCGGACCATGGAGCGGCCGACGAAGGCGACCCGGCGGCCGTACTCGTGCGCCGCGTCCAGGATCTGCTGGATGCGGTGGACGTGGCTGGCGAAGCTCGCCACGATGATCCGCTTGCGGGCGCCGGCGAAGACCTGGCGCAGGACGTTGGAGATGTCGCGCTCGGGCGGGACGAAGCCCGGGACCTCGGCGTTCGTCGAGTCGGCGAGAAGGAGGTCGATGCCCTCCTCGCTCAGCCGCGCGAACGCGTGCAGGTCGGTGAGGCGGTTGTCCAGCGGGAGCTGATCCATCTTGAAGTCGCCGGTGTGTACCGCCATGCCGGCCGGGGTGCGGATGGCGACCGCCAGGGCGTCCGGGATGGAGTGGTTGACCGCGACGAACTCGCAGTCGAAGGGGCCGATGCGCTCGCGGTTCCCCTCGGCCACCTCCAGGGTGTACGGGCGGATCCGGTGCTCCTGGAGCTTGGCCTCGATGAGGGCGAGGGTCAGCTTGGAGCCGATCAGCGGGATGTCCGGCTTCTCGCGGAGCAGGAACGGGACGCCGCCGATGTGGTCCTCGTGGCCGTGCGTGAGGACGATGCCCTCGATGTCGTCGAGACGGTCCCGGATGGACGAGAAGTCCGGCAGGATCAGGTCGATTCCGGGCTGCTCCTCCTCGGGGAAGAGCACTCCGCAGTCGACGATCAGCAGGCGGCCTCCGTACTCGAAGACCGTCATGTTCCGGCCGATCTCGCCGAGACCGCCGAGCGGGGTGACCCTCAGGCCGCCTTCGGGGAGCGGCGGGGGCGAGCCGAGTTCAGGATGCGGATGACTCAAAAGACTCTCCTCACCATGCACGCCACGTACCGGTCGGGCACGTGGCGCGCATGACGTTCGTGCAGAAGCAATTGTCGTTGTGGGGTGCGGGCACCGGTGGCCCGCATATGCAGTTGTCTGTTCAGTTGTGAAGCTCGGGTGGTGCCAAGTCTGTTGTCAGAGCTGTACCCCGCCGGCGGCAAGATCGATCTTGAGCTGGGCGATCTCCTCCGGCGAGCACTCGACCATGGGGGCGCGCAGGGGGCCTGCGGGCAGGCCCTGGAGGGCGAGGGCGGCCTTGGTGGTCATGACGCCCTGGGTGCGGAACATGCCGGTGTAGACCGGGAGCAGCTTCTGGTGGATCTCGGTGGCCTTGACGACGTCGCCCGAGGTGTACGCGTCGACGAGGGCGCGCAGGTCGGGGGTGACGACGTGGCCGACGACCGAGACGAAGCCGACCGCGCCCACGGAGAGCAGGGGCAGGTTCAGCATGTCGTCGCCGGAGTACCAGGCGAGGCCGGACCGGGCGATGGCCCAGCTGGCGCGGCCCAGGTCGCCCTTGGCGTCCTTGTTGGCGACGATCCGGGGGTGCTCGGCGAGGCGGACGAGCGTCTCGGTGTTGATCGGAACGCCGCTGCGGCCGGGGATGTCGTAGAGCATGACCGGCAGCCCGGTGGCGTCCGCGACGGTCGTGAAGTGCCGGTACAGGCCCTCCTGCGGGGGCTTGTTGTAGTACGGCGTGACGACCAGCAGGCCGTGTGCGCCGACGCGCTCGGCTTCGCGGGCCAGCTCGGTGCTGTGGTGCGTGTCGTTGGTGCCGACTCCGGCCACGATGTGGGCGCGGTCGCCGACCGCCTCCAGTACGGCTCGTACGAGGTCCGATTTCTCCGCGTCACTGGTGGTGGGGGACTCGCCGGTGGTGCCGTTGATGATCAGGCCGTCGTTGCCTGCGTCCACCAGGTGGGCGGCGAGCCGCTGCGCGCCGTCGAGGTCGAGTGCGCCGTCCGCCGTGAAGGGCGTGACCATGGCGGTGAGGACCCGCCCGAAGGGGGTCTGCGGAGTCGAGGTCGGAGCCATGGGTAACACGCTACTCGGTGCTCCATACGTGGTCTGCCCTCGGGGTGCCGGGAAAGTCTGGACAAATATGGATCCCGGCACTGCCTGCTCGGGGGTTCAGGCAGTGCCGGGTCCGTTTGATCAGGCTAGATGAACTTCTCTAAATGCCGCAATACGGACACTTCGCCTGGCTGATGCGTACATCCGTTCCGCGCGGGCGAACAGGCCTTCGTTACGGGGCCACACGGCCGTTCGCATTGAAGGCTGCGTAGGTGAGCGGCATGAGCCGAGCCCACTCCTCCTCCATCCGCTCCCCGACCATCTCGATCTCCCGCTGCGGGAAGGACGGCACCCTGGCCAGCTCGTGCTGGGTGCGCAGGCCGAGGAAGTGCATCAGGGAGCGGGCGTTGCAGGTGGCGTACATCGACGAGTAGAGGCCGACGGGGAGCACGGAACGGGCGACCTCGCGGGCGACACCGGCGCCCAGCATCTCCTGGTACGCCTGGTAGGCCTGCAGGTACGAGTCCTCCATGACGCGGCCGACCAGCTCCTGCTGGGCCTGGGTGCCTTCGACGAAGACGTACTTGCCGGGGCGGCCCTCCTGGACCAGCTTGCGGGACTCGTCCGGGACGTAGAAGACCGGCTGAAGCTCCCGGTAGCGACCCGACTCCTCGTTGTAGGACCAGCCGACCCTGTGCCGCATGAACTCGCGGAAGACGAAGATCGGGGCGCTGATGAAGAAGGTCATCGAATTGTGCTCGAACGGGCTGCCGTGCCGGTCGCGCATCAGGTAGTTGATCAGGCCCTTGGAACGCTCCGGATCCTTGTTCAGCTCGTCAAGGGACTGCTCCCCGACCGTCGACACACGGGCCGCGAAGAGGACGTCGGAGTCCGCTGCGCTGTGTTTGACCAGTTCGACGGTGACATCACTACGCAAGTCGATCTTGAACTCGTCGTCGGGGGTGGGGGTCACGATGCGGCGGGTCCTTCCCAATCTCGTCTCTTGGCGACGCCACTCTACGGCCCACCAAACGGGGCGTTCACCGTCGTGCCCGAATGAAATCGGTGAAACCGGGCACCGATTGCGACGTTCGTACGTCTGTGTTGGTGAGACACACCCACTCGATCCCCGAAGGGAGACCTACCCCCATGTTCCGTCGGCGTGAGCCCGTGCCCTTCGCCTTCCTGGCCGAGGCTGACAGGTTCCGCAGCAATGTCACTCCCCCGCCCCGTCGGCGTGCGTCCGCCGGTCAGATAGCCGGGCGCTGGCTGCTCGGCCTCACCGTCGTCGCCGGGCTCGTCGGCTCGGTGATCCTCGGCATGCCCGCGCTGTCCACGCCGTCCAGTACGCCGGCCCAGCAGTCCCAGGCTTCGCAGGGGCACTGACTCTTCCGGCCGCCCTAGGGTGGTGAGCCGGAATCCGGCCGGATAGCCTCACCGGGCACAGCCCACGCAAGGATTGAGTGAGGACCAGCCGTGCCCCTGCCCTTCCTGACGGCCGACCGCACCTTCGACGCGGCATCCGAGAGCCCTCTGCCCTACGACGACCTGGAGCGCTGGCGGCGCCCCTACCGGCCCGGGCCCTGGCGGGTGGGCGGAGCGGCGCTGGGGCTGCTGCTCTCCTCGTTCGTGCTGTTCGCGGCCGTCCTCATCGCCCTGACCGGCAAGGTGTCCTCCGCCGGTGTCGTCTTCGGCCTGGCGCTCGCGGTCATCGTCAGCGCGCTGCGGATGCTGCGCATGGGTGTGTGGGTGAGCGCGCACGGGATGCGCCAGGTGGGCTTCCTGCAGACGCGTACAGTGCCTTGGGCGCGGGTGCTCTCGGTGCGCACGGCACAGCAGCCGGTGCGCTGGCTCGGCCTGCCGCGCACGGTGCAGGGACAGGCCCTGGCGCTCGTCCGCAAGGACCGGGCCCCCGAGGACACGCCGCCGCTGCTGACCACGCACGGCCTGGACTTCCTGAACCGTCCGGTGGCCTTCGACCGGGCTGCGGACACGGTGGAGGCGTGGGCCGCGGAGTACCGGCGCGGCTGATCGCCGTAGGCAAGCCGAAGGGGCCGGTCCGCTGGGACCGGCCCCTTCGTCGTACCGGCTCGGGCGCGGCTCAGGCCTGGACGGGCCTGCCGTCGTGCAGCGCAATGGCCCGTTGCATCGCCTTGCGGGCGCGCGGGGTGTCCCGGGCGTCGTGGTAGGCGACGGCGAGCCGGAACCAGCTGCGCCAGTCGTCCGGGGCCGCCTCCGTCTCGGCCTTGCGCTTGGCGAACACCTCGTCCGCCGAGTCGCGGTCGATACGGCCGCCCGGGGTGCGCTTCAGCTCGTCGACGGGCAGGCCGCCCTCGGCGTCGAGCTCGGTGGCGAGCTGGTTGGCCTTGCGGACGAACTGGGTGTTCTTCCAGAGGAACCACAGGCCGATGACCGGCAGGATGAGCACCGCGACCCCGAAGGTGACGGTGAGGAGCGTGCCGGACTGGATGAGCATGACGCCGCGGCTGCCGACCAGGACGAAGTAGAAGACCAGGACGGCGGCCGTGACGAGGTAGGTGATCTTCGCGCGCATGACGTCTTCCGGCTCAGCTCAGGTCCAGGAAGTGCTCCAGGCCGAAGGTCAGGCCCGGAGTGGACACCACGCGGCGGGCGCCGAGCAGGATGCCCGGCATGAAGCTGCTGTGGTGCAGGGAGTCGTGGCGGATGGTGAGGGTCTCGCCCTCGCCGCCGAGCAGCACCTCCTGGTGGGCCAGGAGGCCGCGCAGGCGGACGGCGTGGACGGGGACGCCGTCCACGTCCGCCCCGCGGGCGCCGTCCAGGGCGGTGACCGTCGCGTCCGGCGCCGGGGCCGTGCCGGCCTGGCGGCGGGCCTCGGCGATGAGCTGGGCGGTGCGCGTGGCAGTGCCGGACGGGGCGTCCACCTTGTTCGGGTGGTGCAGCTCGACGACCTCGACCGACTCGAAGTACGGCGCGGCGATCTGCGCGAACTTCATGGTCAGCACGGCGCCGATGGAGAAGTTCGGGGCGATGAGCACGCCCGTCTCCGGGGACTGGGCCAGCCAGCCCTTCAGTTGCGCGAGGCGCTCGTCGGTCCAGCCCGTCGTACCGACGACCGCGTGGATGCCGTGGCGCACGCAGAAGTCGAGGTTGCCCATGACGGAGGCCGGGGTGGTCAGCTCGACGGCGACCTGGGCGCCGGTCTCCGCCAGGGACTCCAGCTTGTCGCCCCGGCCGAGGGCGGCGACCAGTTCCAGGTCCTCGGCGGCCTCGACCGCCCGTACCGCCTCGGACCCGATCCGGCCCTTGGCGCCGAGGACCGCCACGCGCAGCTTGCTCATGTTCCTGCTTCCTAACCGGTGGTGTTTCAGGCGACGGCGTCGTGCAGCCGGGCGGCCTGCTTGTCCTTGAGCGGGCCGATGACCGACAGCGACGGGCGCTGTCCCAGGATGTCGCGGGCGACCGAGCGGACCTCGTCCGGGGTGACCGCCGCTATCCGGGCCAGCATGTCGTCGACGGACATCTGCTCGCCCCAGCACAGTTCGCTCTTGCCGATACGGTTCATCAGCGCGCCCGTGTCCTCGAGTCCCAGGACGGTGGAGCCCTGGAGCTGGCCGACGGCGCGGCCGATCTCGTCGTCGGTGAGGCCGTTGGCCGCAACGTGGTCGAGCTCGTCCCGGCAGATCTTCAGCACGTCGTGCACCTGGCTGGGGCGGCAGCCGGCGTAGACGCCGAAGAGGCCGCAGTCGGCGAAGCCGGAGGTGTACGAGTACACGCTGTAGGCGAGGCCGCGCTTCTCCCGGACCTCCTGGAAGAGGCGGGACGACATGCCGCCGCCGAGGGCGGTGTTGAGCACGCCCATGGCCCAGCGCCGGTCGTCCGTGCGGGCCAGGCCCGGCATGCCGAGGACGACGTGCGCCTGCTCGGTCTTGCGGGCGAGCAGCTCCACCTTGCCGGCCGTGCGGATCGTACGTCGCCCGTCGCGCGGGGCGATGGGCTGCGCGTCGAGGTTCTTGAAGGCGTCCGCCTTCTCGAAGGCCGCCCGGACCTGTCGTACGACCTTGTTGTGGTCGATGTTGCCGGCGCAGGCGACCACGAGGTGGGTCGGGTCGTAGTGCTTCCTGTAGAACCGGCGGATCCGGTCGGCGGTGAGGGCGTTGACCGTGTCGACCGTGCCGAGGACGGGGCGGCCGAGGGCGTTGTCGCCGAACATCGTGTGCGCGAACAGGTCGTGCACGCAGTCGCCCGGGTCGTCCTCGGTCATCGCGATCTCTTCGAGGATCGCGCCGCGCTCGACGTTGACGTCCTCTTCGAGGATCAGCGAGCCGGTCAGCATGTCGCAGACCACGTCGATGGCGAGCGGCAGGTCGGTGTCGAGCACGCGCGCGTAGTAGCACGTGTACTCCTTGGCCGTGAACGCGTTCATCTCGCCGCCGACCGCGTCGACGGCGGAGGAGATGTCCAGCGCCGACCTGCGGTCGGTGCCCTTGAAGAGCAGGTGCTCCAGGTAGTGCGTGGCGCCGTTCAGGGCCGGCGTCTCGTCGCGGGAGCCGACGTGCGCCCAGATGCCGAAGGTCGCCGAGCGCACGGAGGGCAGGGTCTCGGTGACGATGCGCAGACCGCCCGGGAGGGTGGTCTTGCGGACCGTACCGATGCCGCCCGTGCCCTTGACGAGGGTTTGGGTACGGGCAACGGCCCGCGCCTCCGAAGAGGTGCGGGCCGTCGCCTTGGAGCTACGGGACGTCACTGTTCGGCGTCGTCCTTCTGCGTCTCGTCAGAGCCTTCCTCGCCCTCGATCACGGGGATCAGGGAGAGCTTGCCGCGCGAGTCGATCTCGGCGATCTCGACCTGGACCTTCTGGCCCACGCCGACGACGTCCTCGACGTTCTCCACGCGCTTGCCGCCGGCCAGCTTGCGGATCTGCGAGATGTGCAGCAGACCGTCCTTGCCGGGCAGCAGGGAGACGAACGCACCGAAGGTGGTCGTCTTCACGACCGTACCGAGGTAGCGCTCGCCGACCTCGGGCATCGTCGGGTTGGCGATGCTGTTGATCGTGGCGCGGGCGGCCTCGGCGGACGGGCCGTCGGCGGCACCGATGTAGATCGTGCCGTCGTCCTCGATGGTGATCTCGGCGCCCGTGTCCTCCTGGATCTGGTTGATCATCTTGCCCTTGGGGCCGATGACCTCACCGATCTTGTCGACCGGGATCTTCACGGTGATGATCCGCGGCGCGTTGGGGGACATCTCGTCCGGGGTGTCGATCGCTTCCATCATCACGTCGAGGATGTGGAGGCGGGCGTCACGGGCCTGCTTGAGGGCCGCGGCCAGGACGGAGGCCGGGATGCCGTCCAGCTTGGTGTCGAGCTGGAGCGCGGTCACGAACTCCTTCGTACCGGCGACCTTGAAGTCCATGTCACCGAAGGCGTCCTCCGCACCGAGGATGTCGGTGAGGGTGACGTAGTGCGTCTCGCCGTCGATCTCCTGGGAGATCAGGCCCATGGCGATACCGGCGACCGGGGCCTTCAGAGGCACACCGGCGTTCAGCAGCGACATGGTGGAGGCGCAGACCGAGCCCATGGACGTCGAGCCGTTCGAGCTGAGCGCCTCGGAGACCTGGCGGATCGCGTAGGGGAACTCCTCGCGGGTCGGCAGGACCGGGACCAGGGCGCGCTCGGCGAGGGCGCCGTGGCCGATCTCGCGGCGCTTCGGGGAGCCGACGCGGCCGGTCTCGCCGGTGGAGTACGGCGGGAAGTTGTAGTTGTGCATGTAGCGCTTGCGGGTCACCGGGGAGAGGGTGTCCAGCTGCTGCTCCATGCGGAGCATGTTGAGGGTGGTGACGCCCAGGATCTGGGTCTCGCCACGCTCGAACACGGCGGAACCGTGCACCCGCGGGATGGCCTCGACCTCGGCGGCGAGCGTACGGATGTCCGTGACGCCGCGGCCGTCGATGCGCTTCTTCTCCTTGATGACGCGCTCACGGACCAGGGTCTTGGTCAGCGAGCGGTACGCGGCGGAGATCTCCTTCTCGCGGCCCTCGAACTCCGGCAGGAGCTTCTCGGCGGCCAGACCCTTGACGCGGTCCAGCTCGGCCTCGCGCTCCTGCTTGCCCGCGATGGTCAGCGCGGAGGCCAGCTCCGGGCGGACGGCGGCGGTCAGCGCCTCCAGGACGTCGTCCTGGTAGTCGAGGAAGATCGGGAACTCGCCGGTCGGCTTGGCGGCCTTCGAAGCGAGGTCGGCCTGAGCCTTGCACAGGACCTTGATGAAGGGCTTCGCGGCCTCCAGACCGGCGGCGACGACCTCCTCGGTCGGCGCCTCGGAACCGCCCTTGACCAGCTGGATGGTCTTGTCGGTGGCCTCGGCCTCGACCATCATGATCGCGACGTCGCCGTCCTCCAGGACGCGACCGGCGACGACCATGTCGAAGACGGCGTCCTCGAGCTCGGTGTGCGTCGGGAACGCGACCCACTGGCCGTTGATCAGCGCGACGCGGACGCCGCCGATCGGGCCGGAGAAGGGCAGACCGGCCAGCTGCGTGGACGCGGACGCGGCGTTGATCGCCACGACGTCGTACAGGTGGTCGGGGTTGAGCGCCATGATCGTCGCGACGACCTGGATCTCGTTGCGCAGGCCCTTCTTGAAGGACGGGCGCAGCGGGCGGTCGATCAGACGGCAGGTGAGGATGGCGTCCTCGGAGGGACGGCCCTCACGGCGGAAGAAGCTGCCGGGGATCTTGCCGGCGGCGTACATCCGCTCCTCGACGTCCACCGTCAGGGGGAAGAAGTCGAGCTGGTCCTTGGGGTTCTTGGAGGCGGTGGTGGCCGACAGCACCATGGTGTCGTCGTCCAGGTACGCCACGGCGGAGCCGGCGGCCTGCTTGGCCAGGCGGCCCGTCTCGAAGCGGATGGTACGGGTGCCGAAGGCGCCGTTGTCGATGACGGCCTCGGCGTAGTGGGTCTCGTTCTCCACTAGCGTTTTCTCCTCGTCTTCGTCCCTCGGCTGCCCGTGTGGCAGGGGGACGGTTGTGGAGAAGCGCGCCGTGCGGTGCGGGCCGGTCTTCGATCGAAGCACCCGGGGCTCGCTTCCCCCCGGGGGCCACTACCGAGGACCGGCGGCGGCTAGGTGCACCTCTCCTCGTTCTTTGTCGTGCTGTGTCGTCCGTAATGCGTTGTGCTACCACACTACAAAGCGTGAGTGACACTCCGCACGTTTCCGCACGGACGACGAGGGCTTCCCCGCATAGGGCGGGGCTTCCCTGAATACGGCAAAGGGAGCGGTCCCCGAGTCCTCCCGGGAACCGCTCCCCTCACGGCGTCCTACTTGGCGCCCGCCGCACCGCGGCGGATGCCCAGGCGGTCGACCAGCGCACGGAAGCGCTGGATGTCCTTCTTCGCCAGGTACTGCAGCAGGCGACGGCGCTGACCGACCAGGATCAGCAGACCACGGCGGGAGTGGTGGTCGTGCTTGTGGACCTTGAGGTGCTCCGTCAGGTCGGAGATCCGACGCGACAGCATGGCGACCTGGACCTCGGGGGAGCCGGTGTCGCCCTCCTTGGTACCGAACTCGGTGATGATCTGCTTCTTCGTAGCGGCGTCGAGCGACACGCGTACTCCTCGTAGTCTCTGAGTGGCCACCGAGTGCCCCCGGTCTTTGTCTCGGGGGAGCTTCCGTTACTCGGGAGGCGGGGATCCGCTGGGCGCGGCCACCAGAGCCCTGTCGCAGGGTTCCGGGGGTGCGTACACAAACGGCCGTCACACAGCGTACCAGGCAGTGGCGGGCGCCCTCTCCCGGGTTCCGGAACACCCCGGGCCCGGGAAAGGCAGCCACTAGGGTGAACGTGCTGATCGCAGGTACGTCGGGAAGGGGTCGCTGCGGGATGGCGGAGACGGAAGCGGAGATCAAGGCGCGCAAGGAGCGGGAGCGCGACGAGCTGTACGGGCTCGACATCTCGGGCGTCGAGTGGCACTGCGCGCCGGGCACCGAGGAGCACGAGGAGCGGGTCGAGATCGCGTACCTCCCGGAAGGGGCGGTGGCGATGCGGTCCTCCCTCGACCCGGACACGGTGCTGCGGTACACGGAGGCGGAGTGGCGGGCCTTCGTGCTGGGGGCGCGGGACGGGGAGTTCGATCTGAAGCCCATGCCGCACAACGGAGGGCTTGACGGGCAGTGAGCGATGACTGAGCCCCGGCTCCGCGTGGAGCCGGGGCTCAGTCGTGCCCGAGCGGGTCACTTGCTCACCCGAGTGGGTTACCTGGTCTTACCCGAGTGGGTTACTTGCTGGTCATCGCCCGCGCAGTCGCGTACACGTCGAACACGGCGAGGGTCAGCGGGATCAGCGTCAGCAGCACGAAGCCCTCGCAGATCTCCAGGAAGCGGCCCCAGAAGGGGGTCAGGCCGCCACGCGGCAGGATCAGACCCAGCGCCGTGACCAGGGTGGTGGCCGCAGCGATCACGACGATCAGCCAGATGGTCCGGATGTCCAGGTCGGTGCGGTCGCCGGCCAGTGCCGCGCGCATCACCGACTGAGGCGGGTTGAGGGCGAGGCCGAGACCAAGCAGCACCAGGGCGCCGAGGCCCGCCGCCAGGACGGAGGCGACCTGGGCGGTGTAACGGAACAGGGTTGCCCGCATGAGCATCGCCACGCCGGTGGCGAGGGCGAGCAACTGGGCCCAGATGTCGTCGGAGAAGCCGAGCACCGCCGCGGCGCCGCCGGCGAGGAGGGCGCAGCCGCCGACGAGGCCGACGAGAAGTTCGTGGCCGCGTCGGGCCTGCGCCTCGATGCGCTCGGTGTCCACGGGCTCCGGTGCCGCGGAGTCGGTGCCGTAGCCGGAACGGGGGGCGCTGCTCGGGGCCTCGAAGCCGATCGGCAGCCTGGCGAAGCGCATCGACATCCCCGGCAGGAAGGCAAGGCCGCCGACGGCGATGGGGGCGCACAGGCCGGCCATCTCGGTCGGGGCCCAGTGGACCAGGGTCGCGACGAAGACGACGACCACGGCGACGGCCGAGGCGAACACGAACGCGACGAACGGGCCGTCGCCGTGCGGGGAGCACAGGGCGAGGATCAGGGCAGCGACGAGGACGGCCGCACAGGCCAGCAGGAACTGGAGTCTGCCGATGCCCTGTCCGTCGGTCAGCGGCAGCAGTCCGCTGCCGGCGACGCCCACGTTGGGCAGTGCCCCGAGGCCGAGGGCGACGGCCGAGCCGCGGTCGTCGTACACGCGCGCCCGGACCGCGGACAGCACGACCAGGAGGACGCCGGTGACGGCGGCGAGGATGCCGGCCAGGCCGTGCATGTCGTGGCGCGGGTCGGCGGTCCAGGCGACGAACGCGAGCAGGGCCGGAAGCACCCCGCCGCCGACGAGGCCCGCGGCCCGGGTCAGGTCGCCGCTCCACAGCGTGTGCTGCTTGGTGACGGCGGACGCGACGGCCTCGGCGACGTCGTCGAAGACGGCCGGTGGCAGGGAGTCCGCGAAGGGGCGCAGGGTGAGGAGTTCACCGTCGAGAATGCGCTGGGCGGCGAACGAACGGGAGCTGTCCAGCACGGTGCCGTCGGTGCGGACCAGGTGGTAGCCGACCGGGGCGCCCGCGTCGGGACTCTGCTGGGACAGCCGGAGGATCTCCGGGTAGAGGTCGGCGACCGGGACATCGTCGGGCAGTGCCACGTCGATACGGCTGTCCGGCGCGACGATGGTCACCCGGCAGAAACCGAGTCCCGTACCGGATCCGGAAGGGGCTCCCGTCCCGGGTCCGCCGGTGGCGGTGGCCGTCATGCTCACCTGCTGCTCCCCCTCAGTGGTGGTGGTGCGTCTACTTCGTGAAGGTCTCGTGCCGGTGCACTCCGCGCCCTCCACAACGGCGGCGGCACGGGTGCCGTACGGCCGGATTTCGGGGTCGTTCCGCTCCCGCATGGGGTGGGTCGTCCCGTTATTTCCAGCCTGTTCGGCATGTGCTCACGCGAACATCCGGCACCCTACCGCTCACCCGTGCCCCGTGAACTCAGTAGGATCACGCGGCGGCCTGCGCTCGCCGGACACGGGGCGGTGGGCGGAACGCCTGGGTCGGGCAAGGAAATTGGTGAGCTGTGAGCCAGATTGTCGTCAAGCGCCCCCCTCGGGCACTTCCCTCCGAAGTGCCCACGGAAGAGGTCGCTGTCCAGCCCCCGCCCGAACTGCCTCGGGGGCATCAGGAGAGCGTGCTGATGCAGTTGCTGCCCACGCTCGGCATGGGCGGCTCCGTGGTCTTCTTCTTCACGAACGGTCAGCCGTTCATGAAGATCATGGGCATGATCATGATCGCCTCGACGGTGGGGATGTCCATCGCGATGGTGGTCCGCTTCCGCCGTGGCTCCCAGGGGCAGCTGGCCGACATGCGCCGCGACTACCTCAGCTATCTCTCGCAGGCGCGCAAGTCCGCCATGGAGACGGCGAGGACGCAGCGCGACGCGCAGTACTACCTGCACCCCTCCCCCGAACAGCTGTGGGCGCTCGTCGCCGAGGGCAGCCGGGTGTGGGAACGGCGGCCCGGGGACGAGGACTTCGCGCATGTGCGCATCGGGCTCGGCCCGCAGCCGTTGGCGACACCGTTGGTCGCCCCGGAGACGGGGCCCGTCGAGCAGCTGGAGCCGCTGACCGCGGGTGCGATGCAGCGTTTCCTCGCCACGCACAGCACGCTCAGCGATCTGCCGATGGCGGTCTCGCTGCGCGCCTTCTACCACGTCTCGGTCAGCGGTGAGCCGCAGTCGGTACGTGCCACCGCCCGGGCCCTGGTCGGCTCGCTCGCCTCGCTGCACTCCCCCCAGGACCTCCTCATCGCGGTCGCCGCCGGGCGCGAGGCGCTGCCGCACTGGGACTGGGCCAAGTGGCTGCCACACGTACAGGCGCCCGGCGCCCTGGACGGTGCGGGCACCCGCCGGCTGATCAGCTCCGACACCCGCGAGCTGGAGGACCTGCTGGCCGCCCGGCTGACGGGTCGCCCGCGCTTCCACCCCGGCGCGGCACCGCTGCTGGACGAACCGCACATCGTGCTCGTCCTCGACGACCTGTCGCTGCTGCCCGACTCCTTGCTCGCCAATCCGGAGGGCCTGCAGGGCGTCACCGTGGTGGAGGTGGTGCCGGGCGAACTGACGACCGCCGGCGGCGACCTGTCCGTCGTCGTACAGCCGGGGTACCTGAGCCTCGAGTCCGGGCACGGCGAGGTCTACGAGGGCACCCCCGACACGATGTCCCACGAGTCGGCCGAGGCCCTGGCCCGGCAACTGGCGCCACTGCGGATGGCGTCCGGCGGCGACGACGACGAACCACTGCTCGCCAACCTGGAGTTCACCGACCTGCTGGGCCTCGGCGACGCGGCCTCCGTCGACACCAAGCGGACCTGGCGGCCGCGCGCGCTGGCGGAGCGCCTGCGGGTGCCGATCGGTCTCGGCGAGGACGGCCGTCCCGTGATGCTGGACCTCAAGGAGGCCGCCCAGGAGGGCATGGGCCCGCACGGCCTGTGCGTCGGCGCGACCGGTTCCGGAAAGTCCGAGCTGCTGCGCACCCTGGTGCTGGGCCTCGCCGTCACGCACTCCTCGGAGACCCTGAACTTCGTCCTCGCCGACTTCAAGGGCGGTGCCACCTTCGCCGGCATGGCGCAGATGCCGCACGTCGCGGCCGTGATCACCAACCTGGCGGACGACCTGACGCTGGTCGACCGCATGGGCGACTCGATCCGCGGTGAGCTGAACCGGCGCCAGGAGATGCTGCGCGACGCCGGAAACTACGCCAACATCCACGACTACGAGAAGGCCCGCGCGGCCGGCGCCCCGCTGCAGCCGATCCCGTCCCTCGTCCTGGTGATCGACGAGTTCAGCGAGCTGCTGACCGCCAAGCCGGACTTCATCGAGATGTTCGTCCAGATCGGCCGTATCGGCCGTTCGCTGGGCGTGCACCTGCTGCTGGCGTCGCAGCGCCTGGAAGAAGGCCGGCTCCGCGGCCTGGAGACGTACCTCTCCTACCGGATCGGTCTGCGCACCTTCTCCGCGGCCGAGTCGCGCGCGGCCCTGGGCGTCCCCGACGCCTACGAACTCCCCAACGTCCCCGGCTCGGGCTTCCTGAAGTTCGGCACGGACGAGATGGTCCGGTTCAAGGCGGCGTACGTCTCCGGCGTCTACCGCACGGGCTCGCAGCGGTCGGCGCTCGTGGGCGGACCGCTTCCGGTGGACCGGCGCCCCGTGCTGTTCACGGCCGCGGAGGTGCCCGTGCAGTACACCTCCGTGCCGCAGCAGCGCACCGAGTCCGCGCCGGACGTGGACGACGCGCTCGCCGACACGGTCCTCGACGTGATCGTGCGCCGGCTGGAGGCCCAGGGCCCGGCGGCGCACCAGGTGTGGCTGCCGCCGCTGGAGAGCCCGCCGTCGCTGGACGCCCTGCTGCCCGGCCTCGCGGCGGTGCAGGGCCGCGGCCTGACCCAGCCCGGCTACGAGGGCGCGGGACGTCTGGTCGTACCGGTCGGCCTGGTCGACAAGCCGTACGAGCAGCGCCGCGACCGTCTGCTGCTCGACTTCTCGGGCGCGGCGGGCCACATGCAGATCATCGGCGGCCCGCAGTCCGGCAAGTCCACCTTCCTGCGGTCTCTGATCTGCTCCTTCGCGCTCACGCACACCCCGTACGAGGTGCAGATCTACGGCCTCGACTTCGGTGGCGGCGGTATGGCCGCGGTGGCCGACCTGCCGCACGTCGGCGGCATCGCGTCCCGTCTCGACCCGGAACGGGTACGCCGCACGGTCTCCGAGGTCTACGGCGTCATGACGCGCCGCGAGGAGTACTTCCGCTCGGCCGGGATCGCGTCCATCGCCGACTTCCGCGCCCGCCGGGCGCGCGGCGACATCTCCGTCACCGACCAGCCGTGGGGTGACGTCTTCCTCGTCGTCGACGGCTGGGGCAACTTCCGCACCGACTACGAGGGTCTGGAGTCGGCCGTCCTGGACATCGCCGCCCGGGGTCTCGGCTACGGCATCCACGTGGTCATCACCGCGTCGCGCTCGATGGAGGTCCGGGCGAACCTGAAGGACCACCTCATGAACCGCCTGGAACTGCGGCTCGGTGACGTGATGGACTCCGAGATCGACCGCAAGGTGGCGGCGAACGTCCCCTCCGGCGTCCCCGGCCGCGGTCTGTCCCCCCAGAAGCTGCACTTCATGGCGGCGGTGCCACGGATCGACGGCCTGACCTCCGACACGGACCTCGCCGAGGCGACGGCCGCGCTGACCACCGAGGTCGTCAGGCACTGGCAGGCACCGGGCGCGCCGAAGGTACGACTGCTGCCGCGCCAGCTGGAGGCCGTCGAACTCCCGCCGGGCGACCGCTTCCCGAAGCGGGGCATCTCCTTCGCGCTCGACGAGGAGAACCTGGAGCCGGTGTTCGTCGACTTCGACCAGGACCCGTTCTTCCTGATCTTCGGCGAGAGCGAGTCCGGCAAGTCCAACCTGCTGCGGCTGCTCATCAAGCAGCTGACGCTCCGCTACGGCGGCGACGAGGCGAAGTTCTTCGTGGTGGACAACCGGCGGTCACTGCTGGACATCACGCCGGCGTCGCACCTGGCCGAGTACATCCCGATGTCGAGCCAGATGGACCACCACATGGCGGCTCTTGCGGACCTGATGCAGCGCCGGACGCCGACGGCCGAGGTCACCGCGCAGCAGCTGCGGGAGCGGAGCTGGTGGCGGGGCCCCCAGGTGTTCGTGGTCATCGACGACTACGACCTCGTCTCGACGTCCAGCGGCAACCCGCTGAGCGGTCTGACCGACTTCCTCCCCTTCGCCCGGGACGTCGGCGTCCGCTTCATCATCGCCCGCTCCTCCGCGGGCGCGGGCCGGGCCTCGTACGAGCCGTTCATGCAGCGGATGAAGGAACTGGGCGCCCAGGGCCTGATCCTGGCGGGCGACCCCGGTGAAGGGGATGTCATGAGCGGGGTGCGGCCGCGTCCGATGCCGGCCGGACGGGGCGTCTTCGTTTCGCGGAAGCGGGGGAAGCCGCTGGTCCAGACGGGGTTGGTGGATGTGGAGTACTGAGGAAGCGTCGGCCCCTGCAGCGTGAGACTCCCGGCGGGGTGGTGGCGGCCCGCCACCACCACCCGTCACCCCTGACTCCTCGTCAGAACACCGGGAGCGCGTACAGGGAATCGTCGGCCCTGACGAAGGCTCGGCTGCCGGCGGTCGCGAGGCTGAGGTCGTTGCCGCCCACCGGGAGCTCGTAGGACCAGACCTCGTCGCCGTTCCTCAGGCTCACGGTGTGCACGGTGGTTCCGTCGTGGTCGTCGATCACCCATGCGCCGCTGCCCTGAACGAGGACGGGAGACTCCTGTCCGCCCTCGATCGCGAACCACACCTGGCGGCCGTTGCGGATGTCGAGCCGTACGACATTGCCGCCGACGCAGGCGTACACCGAGTCGCCGAAGACGCTCGGGCGACTGTATTCCGGTGGATCGGCGTACTGGTCCGCCTCCTGCCACAGTTCCTTGCCGTCCGAGATCCTGCGCGCGGACAGCGTCTTGCCGTTGAGGTACACGACGCCGTCCCGTGCCGCCGGGACGAGAGCGCGCTTCTTCGCCTGGTTGTCCACCGTCCACGCAACGCGTCCGGTCCACGTGTTCACGGCGAGGGCGTGCCCTGTGGTGGTCGCGACGACGAGCATGCCGTGGTCGGCCACGGCGCCCCGCGGGAACACGGTGGTCCGGAAGTCCTCCGGCAGGGACGCGGTCCAGCGGATCTTCGCGTCGGAGCGGCCCACCGCGCGCAGCCGATGGTCCTTCGTCCAGACGTACACCGCCGCAGTGTCCGCGGCCAGCAGCGCCTTGGCGTCGGCCTTCGCCGTCCACTTGGGCTCACCGGTGGACGGGACGAAGGTGTGCAGCGTCCCGTCCTTGTCGGCGGCCACGACCAGACGGTCGGAGAGCGAGAGGTAGCGGCTCGTCATCTGCATGCCCGCGACGGCCCAGCGGCGCTTGCCGTCGACCACGTTGAAGGCCGCTATGCCGCCGGACACGGCGCCGGCGACGATGACGTCCCGGATCGGGAGCGGAGCCGGCGACCCCTTTCCCACCAGACCGTCGTGGACCCAGAGCGGCTTCGGAGAGCCGCCGACGATGAAGTCACCGTCGTCGGCGGACAGGACACGAGCCGCCGGCGTCTTCACGGCGGGCGGGACGGTGAACAGGTCCTTCCGCCCCCGGCCGCCCCCGCTGCCGCGCAGCAGCCACCACCCCGTGCCGCCTCCTCCCGCGGCGAGAAGCACACCACCGGCGGCGATGCCGGTGAACAGCCCGCGCCGGGACGGCCCCGTCCCGGTCTGCGTCGTCAGCAGCGGCGCGGACAGCGCCCGCACCTCGCGCTCCCGCTCCTTGACCGCGTCCGCAACGGGCCCGCGCTGCCACACCGCGTGGGGCTTCCTGGGCCCGGCGAACACGGTGGCGATCTGTTCCGGAGCGGGCCGGACCGCCGCGTCCTTGGCCAGGCAGGGCGCGATCAGCGCATGCTGCTCGGGGGTGAGCCCTTGCCAGTTGGGCTCGCCGTGGACCACCTCGTACTGGACGGCGGCCACGTGCGTGCCCTCGAACGCCCGGTGCCCGGTGGCCGCATAGACGAGGACGGCACCGAGCGAGAAGACGTCGGCGGCAGGAGTGACGCGCCGGCCGAGCACCTGCTCGGGTGCGCCGTACCCCGGGGTGACCGGGATCTGGCCGGTGGTGGTGAGGGTGAGGCCGTGTTCGGGGCGTGCGATGCCGAAGTCGATGATCCTCGGGCCGGCCGAGGTGAGCACGATGTTCGGCGGCTTGAGGTCGCGGTGGACGAAACCGGCGGCATGGATGTCGCGCAGGGTACGGGCGACCGACGCGGCCAGGGCATGCAGCATCGCGCCGTCGAACGGTCCGTGCCGGTCCACGATCTGGTCGAGGGTCGGCCCGGCGAGGAACTCGGTGGCGATCCACGGCCGCCCGCCCTCGGTCTGGGCTCCCAGCACCGCCGCCACGCCGGGACTGCGGACCGCCTGCGCCGCCAGAGCCTCACGCACGAACCGCTGGGCGAGGCCGGCGTCGTGCGCGAGTTCCGGGCGGAGCACCTTCACGGCAGCGACGGTGCGGGCGTGGTCCTGGCCGACGTACACCTTGCCCATGCCGCCCTCGCCCAGCACGCCGAGCAGCCGGTACGGGCCCAGACGAATCGGGTCACCGGTCCCCAGGGGTCTCATCGCTGATCGCTTTCTCTTCTCATCACCGGACGGCCGTCACCGTACGGCCGTCACCGGACGGCTCACTGCAGCGGGAAGGCGGCGAGGAAATGGCCGCCCAGCGCGATGGTCAGCTTTGCCTTTTCGTGCGCCATGAAGCGGTCGCCGGTGGTCCGGTAGGCACGGTCCGGGGTGCGGGTGGACAGATCGACGGCCCACAGCCGCGACCCGCGCTTGCTGTAGGCGTAGTCGGTGCCGATGACGGGCGCGGCGTTCAGATCCGCCTTCGTGCCCTGGCCGCCCTTCTCCTGCCACTTGACGCGGCCGTTCGACGGGTCGAAGGCTACGAGCCCGAGCCCCTTCTCCACCGCGTACACCGTGCCGTCCTTGGCCGCCGGGAGGCCGTAGGTACGGCCCGGACGCACGGACTTGGAGTCCCAGACCGTCGCACCGTCACTGAGCCGCAGAGCTACGAGCCGGCCGGCGCCGACATAGAGGTGCTGCCCGTCGGCGGCCAGCGGCCGGCGCACCCGGTCCGGCTTGACCCCGTCGAGCTTGTGGTCCCAGCGGACGGCGCCGGTGCGGTTGTCGCGTACGACCGCGTGCACGCTGCCGTCGTTCGCCTCCTGGAGCGCCACGAGGTGATGCCCTACGACGCCCGCCGTGACGAAGTACAGATTCCGGGCTCCCTGACGGCGTGCGGGCAGCGGCTTCTTCCACAGCCGCTTGCCGGTGTCGATGTCCACGGCGAGGAGGTACCAGGACTGGGAGGCGAGGAAGCCGTCGAGAGTGAACTTGCCCGTGCCTGCCACCACATAGGCGACCCCGTCGGCGACACAGACCATCTGGGTCTCGGTGAGGGCCCCGTTGAGGTCGCCCAGTTGCACGAAGGGATCCCTGGCCTCGCCGGTCAGGAGATCGACCACGGACAGGGCCAGGGGATACACCTTCGCGTCCTTGTAGGGGACGCCGTCGAGAATGGACGCCACCCGGATGAGGCGATCTCCGTCGGAGGCCGTCTGCCAGACCACTTCGTTCGTGTCCGACGCCCACTCGGTCCTGCCCGTCTGCGCCAGGACACCGGTCAGGCCCTCCCCCACCACCAGCGCCACCACGTTCTCGGCAGCGTGCAGTTGTGCAGGGAGGTAGCCCAACGGCCACTGGATGAAGCCGGGGTCCGGGTCCGCGACCTGGATCTGCCAGAGGGAGTCCAACTGCTTCTTCGGGAGCAGGCTGTTGCTGGGTGCGGCGTGCGGTTGTGTCGTCCCGCCTGCGGCCACCTCGTACAGGCCCCACGCTCCGGCCCCTGCGCTCGCAACCGCCACTGCCGCGCCCGCTCCGGTGAGCAGCAACCGCCGCCGCGACCACCGCGCGCGCACCGCTGTCGGCGCCGTCTCCGGCACGTCGACCGGAGCCGGCAGCCGTTGTGGCGCGACCTGCCAGACCTCGGTTGCCCGCCGCGCGATGTCGGCCAGCAGCGCGTCCGGCAGATGATCGGCGAACTCTCCCGCACCGTCATGCAGTTGAGCAGCGAGCCAGCCGGTCGTCGGCCGCCGGAAGGGGTTCTTGTCCAGGCACTGCGCGAGGACGGGCACCAGGCCGTCGGGGACGCCGGTCAGGTCGGGCTCGGCGTACTGCACCCGGTAGAGCAGGTCGGCCGCCTGCCCGTGGCCGAAGGGCGGGTGCCCGGTGGCCGCGAAGACGAGCAGCCCGGCGAGCGCGAACACGTCACCCGCCGCCGAGTGCTCCTGCCCGCCCGCCTGCTCCGGCGACATGAAGGCGGGGGTGCCGACCGCAACCCCGACCCGGGTGAGGTGCTCGTCCCCGGCCGCACGGGCGATACCGAAGTCGATGACCTTCGGTCCGTAGGCCGTGATGAGGATGTTGGAGGGCTTGAGGTCCCGATGGACGACGTCGGACGCGTGCAACTGCCCCAGTGCCCCGCACAGCGCCGCGCCCAGCGCCCGTACGGATGGTTCGGGCAGCGGACCGGACAGCTCGACGGCCTCGTCGAGGGGCGGCCCGAGCACGTACTCCGTGGCCAGCCAGGGCGTCTCGGCCCGTGGGTCCGCGTCCACGACCCCGGCGCCGTACCGCTCTCCCACGACCCGCGCGGCGTCGGTCTCCAGCCGGAACCGGGTGCGGAAGGCCGGGTCGGACGCCATACGGGCGTGCATCGTCTTCAGCGCGACGGTACGGCCACCTGCGGTACGGGCCAGGTAGACGGTGCCCATACCGCCGCTGCCGAGGCGGGCGACGGGCAGGTAGGGGCCGATCGTCCGGGGGTCGTCATGGGTGAGAGGGGAAGGCATGGTCGTCGTCAGTTCGGGTGGGGTGCGGGGTTGGGGGTGGCCTCGACAGGGATCTCCGCTGCGAGAACGGCCGCTGACTGGTGCGTGAGGGCGGCGATCACTCGCCCGGGGAGCCATCCGGGGGCGAGGAGAGAGGCCGAGCGGCTTTCCGGCGCGGGAGCTGCGTCTGCGGCCAACGCATCGACCAGCTCGGCGAGTTGAGGTCGGGCGCCGGGGTCGCGGGCGAGACACCGGGAGATGACGGCACGAAAGGCGGCCGGGAGTTCGTCCCGCTCCGGAGTCGTATGGCCCGTGGCGGCGTACGCAAGCGTCGCTCCGAGGGCGTACACGTCCCCCAAGGGGCGCGGACGCCCGCCGGACGCCTGTTCCGGCGGCAGGCTGCCCCCTTCGAGGCCCGGCAGCCCGGAGCGAGGCGTGCCGTCCGGCGCGGCGGCCCGTACGGCGCCGAAGCAGGAGAGGCGAGGGCCGTCGGCGGCGAGCAGGACGGCCGCCGGGGACACGCCCGCGAAGGTCAGGCCCTGCCCGTGAAGGACGGCCAGGGTCTCGGCGAGAGCCACGCCGAGCGCGCGTACCGTCCGCTCGGGCAGCGGACCGCCCTGTACGGCGAGGACGGTCGGCAACGGGAGGACGGGCAGGTAGGGGTGGGCGTACCACGCGGGCTCGCCAGGGGCGCCGAGGGCAGTGGCCGGCGTGGCGCAGGGGCCGAGGAGGTAACGGGAGCCTTCGGCTTCCGCGCGGAAGCGCTGAGGATCGCCGCCGGGGTGCGGGAGGGACAGCAGGACGGTGTGCTGACCGTCGGCGCTGCGGGCGATGTACCGGCGCTCGGGGACGGGGACCTTGGTACGGGGGTCGTCCACGGCGGTGATCAGGGTGTACGGGCCCACTCGCCGCCGCGAGGCGGCGGCTCTGGCCGGTCCTCCCCCGGCGGCCACGCTCGTGGCACCCTCAGTGGTGTTCATGCCCTGCCCCGGTCTCGTACGTTCTGCTGGGCCCGTCCGGCACGACAGAGGGTGGGCACCTCCCGTGCGTGCCCACCCCGCTGCCATGATGTGCCGGTCGGTCCGGCCGACTTACATGAAGTAGCTGGCGGCCTTCCGGTCGCCACCCTGGTAGTCACCGCCGGCCGCGTGCACGACCTTGCCGATGGCCATCAGGGCCTCGTGGATGCCCTTGGCCTCGCGGTCCCAGGCGGCCTGCTGCTCGGTGTACGCGTTGTGGGCCTCGCCCTCCCACATGCTGGCGACACCGGCCACCTTGTGCTTGATGGCCTCGAGGCTCTCCTCGAGCCGCTTGGCGTGGTTGGCGAGCTGCGTGGCGGTCTCGTCGAGACCGGAGTAAGTGACCTCGAGCTCGCCGCTGTTGTTGACGCCCATGTTTGCTCCGTTGCTGAGAAGTTGTGGCCTGGCGGGGATCAGTAGCTGGACAGCGCGGAGTGCGCGCCACCGAGGTCCACGTCGATGGACTGGACCTGGGCGCGGACGTCGTCTTCCGTGCCGTCCTTGATCTTCCGGGTGCTGGACATGGCCTCGATGAACTTGGCCAGGATGTTGCCGATGCGGACCATGCGCTCGTTGATCTCGGTCTGCTTGGTGTTGAACGCGCCGGCGCCGATGCCCTTCCAGTGGCCTTCCAGGCTGTCGATGACGGCCTGGAGTTCCTTCAGCTGGCCCTTGATGCCCTCGAATCGGTGCAGAAGCTCCTTTTCGAGGAGGACAATGTCCTTGTCACTTACCTTCTGGCGCCCAGATGCCATTGCGATGCCTTTCTTTGTGAACTGACCTTGCCAGGCGCTGAATCAGTGTCAGCACTGATGGCAAGCGGACCCCTGCTCGCTCGGCGAGCGAACAGGTACGGGGAAAGCACTCAGGAGTTACGCCGCGCCCGCAGCACGGCGAAACCGGCGCCTCCGATGACCAGTACGGCTGCTGCGGCGCCGATGATCAACCAGGTCTGGGTGTTGCTGCTGGAGTTGGAGTCCTTTGCGGCGGCGGAGGTGGGGCCGCTGGCAGAGCCGGTGTTCTTGGTCGGCTTGCCGGACGGGCTTTCGGCCGAGCGGCTGGCGGTCGCCGACGTCCCGTCGTAGTTCTCGGAGGCGAGGGGGTCGACGTCGGCCTTACCGGGGTTGATGTCCTTGTTGATGAGCACCCGTCGAGGGCGGACGCCGCCGTAGCCCAGGTACTTGCTGGGCTCGTCCTTCGACCAGGAACGGGCGGCGGTATCGATGAGGGTCCTCAGGACCTGGTTGCCCGTCCAGTCCGGGTGGGCGGACCAGACCAGGGCGGCGGACGCGGAGGCGATGGCGGAGGCGGGGCTGGTGCCCTGGCTGTCGCAGTACTCGGTGAATGTACCGTCACACCAGGAGGGGATGCTCACGCCCGGAGCTGCAAGGTCAACGTAGTTCCCGTGCGTGGAAAATTTTCCCACGGTTCCGGATTTGTTGATCGCAGCCACACCGATCACGCCGGGGTAGTTGGCCGGATAGGACGCCCCGTTCCCCTTGTCCCCAGTATTTCCGATGGACGCAAAAAGCAACTTACCCTTGGAAACCGCGTACTTCACAGCGGCTTCCACCTCGTCGCCCGACGGTCCACCCTCGTAGGACATATTGATGATTTTTGCGTCACTGTCGGCGGCTGCCCGAATCGCTTCGGCCTCATCCGGCGTCCTACTGATTTCCTCAGCACCGCGCAGGTCCCCACCGTCGATACGGAAGGGAATGATCTTGGCACTCGGAGCAAGGCCCTTGATGCCGCCGCCGGCTCCCGTGCCCGCGATGATCTCGGCCATGGAGGTGCCGTGCCCTGCCTTGTCGTGGGTGACGTGATAGGACACGGACTTGGGCACTTCATCGACAAGCACTTGGCCCTTGAGTGAAGAAGTCGCCGGATTGACCCCACTGTCGATCACAGCGACTTTCACCCCTTCGCCGGTGCTGATCTTCCAGATGTCGTCCGCACCCATCGCGTCCAGGTACCACTCCTTGGACTGGACGTCGACGGCGGCGGCTTCCGGAGCAAGCGTCGCCGACGTGGCGACGAGCGCGCCGAGCGCGGAACACACGGCAGACAGACGCCGCGCATTGCGCCTCGTCAGGAGGGGCATCTTCGTGCCGCGTCGGCCGGTCCCTGGCTTCATGCCTGTGTACGTCCTCGTGTTCAGTCGCTCGTCTTCGGCACATCGCGTCGCTGCTGCGACGGGTGGCGCTGTTCCTTATCGGCAGTCCCACCGGTACGACCGGCCTCGCCACCCGAGCCCTGACGGCCGCCCAGGGCACCGCGGCCGATTCCGGCACCGCTCGATTCGGAGCCCTTCACGGAGCCGCGGGGGGCACCAATGGCACCCTCGGGGTTGCTCGCCGAGCGCAGCACCGCCTGTCCCGCCCCGGGTTCGGCTTTCGCCGTGGGGGCGCCGACGACGCCGCGCTGTCCGATGGCGCCCTTCTGCGGCGTGGAGGAGGCCGGTTCCTCGGCGCCGACGACCATACCGTGCGGGACACGGGGATTGGTCGGCCCTCCGGACGTACGGCCCGTGACGGGCTTGCCGCCCACCACACCGTTGCGCGCCGGCCCGATGGGACCGGTTGTCCCGGTACGTCCGCCGGGCGTGTTGGTGGCCTTCGGGATTCCGCCGGTGACAGGGCGTCCCATCGGCGAACGACCGGCCTGAACAGGTCCCCGTGCACCCGGCTGGCCCGTCGGGGCGGTACGCCCCATGGCACGGGCGGCCTGTCCCATCGGGCCCTGCGGCGCTCGACCGCCAGGGACGGAACGTCCCGCCTGGCCCACAGGGCCCTGCGGAACACGCCCACCGGCGACCGTACGCCCCGGCTGGCCGGTGGGTCCCTGCGGCACTCGCCCGCTTCCGGTGCTCGAAGGGCCGGTGCGCCCCTGCGCGGTCACGGGGGGCCGGCCGGCCGGCCCGTAGCCGGGGGTGCGACCCGACGTCGGTGTGACGGGAGGCGCCATCGGCCCCGGGGGCAGCGGGGGCATCTGCCCACCGCCTCCACCAGTTGTCGGCAGAGTGGGCACCTGAGACGTAGGCGGTGTGGCGGGCGCCTGCGGAGGCAGAGTGGTTGTGGTGTTGATTTCCGTGCCGACATCGTGGCCCGTAGGCGTGCTGGGCTCGTGCACTTCCTTGACGGGCGGAACAACGTGCCCGTGAACCACAGTCCCGGTCGACGTGGCCGTACCGGCGTGACCTTCCCCGAGGTCCCCCCGGGGCGTGGCCGTCGGCGCCGCCGACGGCGACCCCGAACCGTACCGTTGCTTCTGGTCGTCAGCCCATTGTCTCGGCACTCCGACGTCCGTGATCGGCTTGACCGGTTCCGGCTCCTTCTGCTTGCCCAGGTCCGTCGCCGCGACCTTGTAGTACGAGGCCAACCGGTTCATCTGGTTGATGGCCTCTTGCCGGTTCTTCTCGACCTTCAACGCGGCCGCATAGTCCGGGTTGCCGTCGACCTGCTTTGCCTTGGGCAGCTGGGTGGGCAGCTTCTGCTCGGCTGCCGGCCGGGTGTCCCTGGGGGGCATGGAAATGCGGGCGGAGGCGAGTCCGGTAGCCGCCACGGAGATGTGAGTGCCGGCTTCGTCGGCGTATCCCGCGAGGCCGTGGGTGTACTTGATGAGCTGCTGTGTGTAGTCGTGGAAGGACTCGGCGCCCTTGCCCTCCCAATCGACCTTGAGGTGCTGTTCCAGGTCCGTCGCGGCCTTGCGAATGGACTTGCCGGCGTCGAACAGGGACTTACTGGTCAGTTCGAGGTGCTCGGGATTGGCATGCTCGACGAGGTCGATCATGTCGTTGAGGTCGTGATCCTCGAAGTTCGTCGATCCGACGAGGTTGACCCGGACGCCACCACCGAAGAACGGCATGTGTGCCAGTACGTTCTGCGCGGTCGTAATGGGGGTGACCTGCTGGTCGACTTCCTTGTCGACCCCCTGCGCAGCGGACTTGTACTCGGGTTTCTGCTTCCAGTCGTCGCTCACTTGAGGTCCGTCTTCCCCGTCGCCTCGTCGTCGCCCTTGTGTCCCGCCCCCTGCTTGTCCGCGGGAGCACCCTTCTTCACTTCCTCCTGGTACTGCGCGTCGATCTGCGCCCGGATCTGCCAGAACCGCCGCCGGACTTCGTCCTCGGTCCCGTCGTAGGTGACGTCGGCAGCATGCGATGCGAGCTTCAGAGCCTCGATGTGCAGCCCCAGGGTCTTCGACAGGTGGGTGAGGCGCGAGTGGACGGTCTCGTACGCCGTGTGCAGGTCGCCGGCCTCGTCGAACGGTGCGGTGGTGCCGCCGAACGACGATCGGTTGAGTGACTGTTGCGCGATCTTGGACGGGCCTCCGTGCCCGCCCTCGAAGTCCGACAGCGCGTCGTCGAGTTTGCCCTTGAACTCCTGCAGCGCATCGACACCGCGCCTCATGCCCGAGCCGCCACCGTTGGCCACTGCGACCCCTTCCCCGTCTCCCCGTTGGTACAGCCGAACAGACCGAGCGGCACTCAGCCGCATCCCGATCTATCCCCGACCACTGTAGTCACTGTGTAAATCGAGGCCAACTGAACTCTGCGACGGTTCAGTTGCAGTGGTGTCCCGAAGTGACCGACTTCAGATCACGCAAGACCGGCAACCGGGCCAATCAGGACACGTACATCCCGACATCCGTGCAGAACTTTCACATCCGCCCGGTAGTCCAGACGCTCCGGTCCACCACAACCAGAACTTTGCAACCACAAAACCTCACACTGAGGAAGCAGACCCGTGTTGCCGAACCACTCGGTCGCTCTCGAGGGGGCAGGCAACCGGGACCGCTCTACGGGCGACTGGGCAAGGGCACGCCCCCTGAAATTTCAGGCCAGGCAAGTCACCCATGAGTGGCAAGGGACAGATTTTGCTCGACTCGGGTTGCTACTTTGACCCGGCACTGACGCATGCACGCGGGGGAAGGAGCCCTTCCATGGCATGGGACGAGTGGGAGCACCTCAAAGCCCAGGCGAGCGGACAGCAAGCGACTCACATGCGCCTCAACCAGCTTCCGGCGGACGGTGGCGGCGGAAGCGGGGACCTGGTGGTTCACCAGGACGACCTGGGCGCCGTCGGACACGAAGCCAACATCCTGTACCACGACGTCAAGAGCCGGGCCGACATCGCCGCCGCTGGGTCCGGTCGCGGCTCTGCCGGCTCGACGATGCAGGCCGCGGCCAGTCTGAAGTCGCACGGGTTCCGGACAGGCAGCGCCCTGGAGACAACCGTGGAGATGTGGACCTCGCAGGTCAAGTCGGTACTGCAGGCCTGCGCACACATCTCCGACCACCTCGACTACACCCAGAAACGTCACGCGGAGGACGACGCCGAGATCGGTGCCGTGCTCCGCGGCCGTGATGGCTCGGCCGTGCCCGTGTCCCAGCTCAACGAGTACTTCAAGTAGGAGGTCCTCCGATGGCTCTGACGTTCACAGACCTCGTTGAGGTGGACCTCGACAAGCTTTCCGCTGCCGTGGGGGACTGGAAGAAGGCCGTCGACGGCCTCAGGAAGTCGGCGGACAGCGCCCGTAAGGGGATGCAGACCAAGTCGGACTCCGCCCAGTGGGCCGGCGTCAATGCGACGGTGACAAGGGAGTTCATCACCAAGACGGTCAAGGAGGTCTCGGACCTCCACACCGAGGCGAACAGCATCTATCAGGTTCTCGAGGACGGGCACGCTGAACTCGTCTCACTGCAGAAGCAGATGAAGACGGCCGTCGAGGTGGACGCTGCGAATCTGGGTATCCGCGTCGAGGACATCGGCGACGGCAGGGTCCGCTGTTTCTTCCCCCATGTCCGCGGTGACTCCGACGAGCGCACACAGAAGCAACTCGACGCCAGGCAGGAGCTGGAGGACCGGATCAACCGGATCCTCGCCCACGCAGCCGAGATCGACGCCACGGTCGCCCGGGCGCTCGCGAAGAGCCACGGCAACGACCCCTACAACGCAGGCCACAGCAAGTACGGCTCCCTGAACGACGCCGAGGTCGAGCGGGCCGTGGAGCTGGCACGCAAAGGCCACAAGATGTCCGACGCGGAGCTGCGCGAACTCAACCAGTTGCTGCGGTTCAACTCCGGTGAAAAGGACGGTGAGTTCGCCACCGAGTTCTACCAGGGTCTCGGCGGGCCGGAGGAGGCGCTGCAGTTCTACGCCGAGATGTCGATCGACGGCACCAGCGGCGACGCGACCAAGACCCGGCTCAACGAAGTGCAGGACCTGCAGAGAGTCATGGGGTACACGCTCGCCAACGCCACGGACCCGGACCACAAGCATCACCTGTCCGACAACTGGGGCGCTGACCTCCGACGCCTCGGCACCCAGCAGATCGGCTGGGAGAAAGGTCAGTGGAACAAGCCGTACGGCTACCAGGTGCTCGGCGGCCTGCTGCGTTACGGCAACTACGACTCCCGGTTCCTCAACCCCATCGCGGAGCACATCACCCAGCTCCACAAGAAGGACCCGTACTTCTTCCTGTCGAACAAGCCGACCGGCAACCCGGACATCTACGGCTTCAATCCCTCCGGCGATCTCGGCACTGGCAACGAACCGCTCAACAGCGTCCTGGAAGCGCTGGGGAACAGCCCCGAGGCTTCGGAGAAGTTCTTCACCCAGCCGCCGACCGCATACAACGAGGACGGCACGGTCAAGAAGGACGGCAAGTTGGGCTTCGACTCGTATTTCGACCTGTTCACCGACAAGGACTTCGAGTGGACGATGGATACGAACAGCGCGAACGTCCTTGCAGACGAGGACAAGGCCAAGGCGGTCATGGGCTACGGCCCTGACGCCCTCGGCCACGCCTTGGAGGCGGCGACCACCGGCCTGCCCTACGGCAGCGAAGCCGTGTCACCTCCGCATTCCAAGGAGGCGGCCGACATCTTCCACAAACTCGTCGAGCGCTACGGCGCCAACCCCGAGGATCTGGACGACTCACCCCTGCGGGACAGTCTGGGAAACATCACCGCCGACTACATGCGGGATGTGCAGGGGGCCTTCATGGGGGACGGGGGGACCGTGGTGGGGACCCACGGGGCTGGCGCGCATCTCGGGGACTTCGACGTCAAGACCGATCCCGAGGGTCTTTCACCCGGTGTGCTCAAGAACTTCCTGGGGGCGGTCGGGAAGGATCCCGATGCCTACGGTGCCATCATTACCTCTCAGGAGTCGGTGACCACGGACCTCGTCAACGACGCGTTCCATCACGCGGACAGATACAAGGAACTGGCTCCGGAGATCGCCAACCGGATCGCCCCTGGAGGCGAGATCGCCGGCATCATGGCAGAGTCCCGCACACAGACAGTCGTTGACGAAAAAATCGCCGAGGACGCGGAATTCAATGAGGGTGTCGCCACGGCAGACAAATGGGCCGGACGCATCATTGGTATGGGTATCGGCAAGATTCCGGTGGGCGGTGAGGTGGCTGGCTGGGTGGTGGAGGACATCCAGGAATCGGTCGTGTCGAACTTCACCAGGGATTCCAGTCCTGAGGCCCTGCAAAATCGGGACAAGTTCCTGGAAGATCAGCGAGGCAGCTCAGCGCAGTCGATCTACGACGCCACGTACACCGCAGCCAAGGAAGCCGGCTACGACGAGACCAATGCAAAGAGTCAGGCCTTGGCCGCCAAGCGAGAGATCGAGGATTCCTACGGTCTGGGTCGTCAGAGAATTGGGAAGTAGCTCGTGAATGCGACTGAAATGCAGAGCCGACGGTTCACGATGTGGATCACTCTTGCTGTCGTGGGGGTCCTCGCTGTCGCCGGAGCGTTGACCTGGAAGCTGTGGCCGTCCGAAGAGCCCTCCGTCGCGGTACCGGCGCGTGTGTGCGACAACGCGCTTCCAGGAGTGGACGTGAAGGCACTCCTGCCTGAGAAGGGCGAACCGTTCACGGAATGGCATACCGGCAGCTTCAACCCAATGGGAGGTTACGCCGCAAAGGTGCCCGGGACGTGCAAAGTGTACGGCGGGGGGAAGGCGGTAACGATCAAGCACAGCCTCTACGTCGGGTCTGACTACACCATGAAGGACGTAGCACGCGACGCAAGTGTCGCTGCCACTCGGATCGCTTTCGGTGAGGCCAAGGGGTTCCACGAGGGAGACACCGCCTACCTCTTTACCAACTGCTCATCCGCACAGGACAAAACGAAGGCACTGGTCGAGGTCGACGTCACGTACGAGAAGACGACAGATCGGGCCGTAATCCGGAAGGTTGCTTCACTCGCAGCGGACACCCTCCGACTGGAGTCCCAGAAGCTGTGGACTTGTGACGGTGCGGACGATCTGCCGAAGGGCAGCCCGCAGGTCGGCTGAGCCGCAGTTCAGTAGCTCTGCGGCTCCTCGCCGCGGCCTCACCGGTCGATCGCAGGTGCACATGTTCTCCGAACTTTCACACGAGACAAACGATACATTTCAGACATGACCTACTCTTTCCTTTGGCGGGGTTGCTAATTTGACCGAGCACCGGAACGTCGGCACGGGGGAAGGGTCCTTCCATGGCTTGGGACGAGTGGGAGCAGCTCAAGGCACAGGCAGCCGAGGGTCAGTCGGCGCACATGCAGCTGAACCAGGTCGACGGTGGGGGCGGCTACACCGCACAGCCCAGTCAGACCGGTGACCTCAAAGTCGGGCACGGCGATCTGGTGAAGATCGGCGGCGCTGCGCACCACCTGTACAACCAGCTGTGGGACAAGGCCCGCGTCGCCGTTCCCAGCAGTGACTCCGCGGCCGGTGACCTCTCGAAGCAGGGCTTCTCACTCGGGGCGGGGCTCCAGCACGTGTCGAACCGGTGGGACGACCAGTTGAAGTCCCTGATGGACGCATGCGCCCAGATCTCGAACCACATGCAGGTCACCAAGAGCATCCACGCGAACGACGACAACTACATCCAGCGGCAGATGAGCAGCATCGATGCGCTGGACGCCGGGTTCGACGAGCGGGTCGGGGCTCCGGGCGAGAAGAACCCCGTCTACGGGGAGAAGGACAAGAGCAAGAAGAAGGAGTAGCGGCGCCCGGGAGCAGACGACGACATCGCCCGCCCGCACCGGCTGACATCGCTACCCCAGGGGACGAAGACAACCAATGGACTTCAACGCTCTGTTCCACGCCAACTTCAAGCTGCTCGACGACGCCGTCACCGACTGGTCGACGCTCGTGAAGCACCTGGTCGAACTGAAGAAGGACGCCGAGGACAGTCTGCACAAGGCCGCGAACAAGGCCGACTGGGTCGGCATCAACGCGCAGGTGTCCAAGGAGTTCATCGGCAAGACCGCCGGCGAGTTCACCGACGCCCACACGCAGGCCACCACCATCCACAACATCCTGAGTGACACCCGGGACGAGTTGAAGGAATACCACCGGCAGCTGACCGAGGCGGTTTCACGGGGGCAGGGGAAGAACCTCACCGTGGTCGACACCGGCAACGGCGGCTTCACGGTCACCGGCAACACCCGCCCCGACTGGCAGTCGGACCCCAGCGGCAACACGAGCACGACCAACCAGAAGGACGTCGACGACCTCCGCGACGAGATCCAGGGCATCCTCAGCAAGGCCGGCCAGAGCGACAACACGGCCAAGGACGTCCTGACGGCGATCGCGGACCAGAGCGCGATGGGCTTCTCCGACGCCAGCTACAAGAACCGGGACGAAGCCGCGGAGGCCGTCAAGGCTGCCGACGAGATGGCCAAGCTCGCGAAGCAGGATCCCGACGACCTGTCGGTCGAGGACTTCGACCGGCTGAACGCGGGGCTGAAGAAGTACCACGACGACCCGCTGTTCTCCGAGCGCTTCGCGAAGGACCTCGGCCCGGAGAAGACGCTGTCCTTCTGGGCCAACGTCGCCGATCCGCAGGTCAGCCCCGACATCACCAGGGAGCGGCGCGAGCAGCTCGGCGAGCTGCAGAAGAACCTCGGCCTCACCCTCGCCACCGCCAGCCAGAGCGACACGGCCGACATGACCGAGTGGAAGCGGCAGATGGTCGACCTCGGCGACCAGCCTGTCAACGGCAAGCGCGGCAACATTCTCGGGTTCCAGGTCATGAGCAACCTCATGCGCGCCGGCAACTACGACGACGACTTCATGACGCAGTACGGCAAGAGCCTCATGGAGACCGAGCGCAAGTTCACGGACGACGGCAAGCACACCGCATGGCAGCGGCTCGGCTTCGACCCGTACCTCAACCACATGTCGGGCGACTCCGGCTGGGATCCCATGTCGGGTTACCTCAAGGGGCTCTCCAACAGCCCTGATGCCGCAACGGAGTTCTTCAACGACGACTTCCTCCCGAAGGACGAAGACCACAAGAACGCCGTCTCCAACTTCAAGTACCTCTTCGAGGACCGGCACTGGCCGCACGAGAGCAACAGCGATCTCAGCCAGGGCGAGAGCATCGACGGCCGCAACAATCTCGCTGCGGCCCTGGAGGCGGCGACCACCGGGCATCCCGCCGGAGAACTGCCCACATTGGACACCCCCGCCCACAACCCGGGGCAGACCAAGCTGTTCGAGAACATCGTGTCCTCGATCTCGGACGACAACGGGCGCCTCACGGATCACAGTTTCATGTCGGACAGCATGGGTCAGATCGCCTCCGAGTACCTGCCCGACATCGACCGCGCGACAACCGACGTGGACCAGCATCCGGACAAGGGCGACGAGGACGGCCAGGCGGCCTGGGACCGCGCCCAGAAGCTCTATCCCGTCGACGGCGCGGCGGCCGATCTGGACCACCGTGAGGTCTCCCGGTTCCTCTTCGCCGTCGGTCAGGACCCCGACGGCTATGCGGCCGTCGAAGTGGGCCAGAAGCGGTACATGGGCAAGCTGATGGAATACCACCTGAACCCGGATCTGCCGGCGAGCGAGCGGCCGAATGACGACATGGAACTCACCATCCGGGACATCGCACGCCACTCGGGTCAGGTATCGGGGACCCTGGCCATGGGCCGGAACGAAGCGGTCGCGGGCCCGGCCGACGTCAAGGACAAGGAATTCGACCACTCGGTGTCCCAGTGGAAGAACGTCCTGTCCGGAGGCGTCGGCACCGGCGTGGGCGTCGGTACGTCCTTCATCGCGTCCCCCGCGGTCGGTGCCGGAGTGGGCGGCGCTGCCGGAACCGCGACCAGCGTGATTCTGGAAGAGCTGTTCAAGGACGCCGAAGGCAGCGCCAAGGACGACGCCGGTGCCAAGATGGGCGAGAACTGGCAGAACGGCTCCGTGAACAATCAGAAATACACCCGGAGGGCCGCTTTCGAGGCAGCTCAGGCCTACCATCTCGCCCACCATGGCGATATAGCCACGTGGGCAGAGGATTCCTCCTCTCAGGGGTTCCTGGAGGGCGGCACCTACATGGAGCGAGTCGGACCCGAGCTCGTCACCGACATCTGACATCCGGGTTACCCGGACAAGGAGGATTGGCATTTGATGTCTCGGCGAGTCGTGGAAACGACAGTGATGCTGGCGGTGTTCGGCATGCTCGTCGGCTGCTCGGGGTCCGACGGGAAGAAGGCCTACACCGTGCCCGCAGAGTTGTGCGGCGTCTCGGTCGACCCGGACCTGATCTCCCCCTTCCTTCCCTCGGGCAAGGAGGTCGGGGTTCGGGGTACGCATCCGGTACCCGGCCGGCGACTCTGCCGGGTCGACGTCGACGGCAAGTGGGCACTGACGGCGAATCAGGAGTGGTGGGAGGAGAACGTGTCCATCGCCACGGTGGCCTCCGGCAATCCTCAACTGGGTTCGGCCGAAATGTCCGACGACGGCACCTCCCTCTACAGCGGGACCGGCGCCGTGACGCGCATCAAGGACTGCCACAACCCTGATCACTCCCAGCACGTGCTGTACACGTCGTTCGGGGTCCGGGCCTCCGATCTCGCTGATACGGCTGCCATGAAGAAGCTGGCCGCTGCATACACGAAGGCCGTGGAGAAATCCGATGAGTGTTCGTAAGACCGCTGTGGCCGCCGGTGCCTCGCTCGCTCTCCTGAGCGGGTGCAGCGGCGGGACAGGAGAAGCGGTCACTCTCGACGAGACACGGACCGAGGGAATGCTCCCGGATGCCCGTGTGCTCCCAGGATGGAAGGTCTCGCTGGAGCCGACCGCCTACTCGCTGCAGAAGGCCCGGTCGATGGGTATGGGCCGTTGTTACGGAGAAGCGCCGGATTCCTGCGCGCGTGTCCGCTTCCACGGAGCCTCGGCCTTCCACCAGCAGGGGAGGCCCGACCTTTCCTTCATCGTCCAGACGTACCAGGACTCGGCGACCGCGAAATCGGCATACAAGGCCGTCTGGACGGCCTGGAAGGCGCAAGTCCCCTCGTCACGACACGTGAATGTCGGCGAGGTCGGTGAACAGCGTGATGCCGTGGCCGGTTTGGGTGCTTCCATGGCGAAGGGCTCGAAGGGATTGCTGGTTCAGGTACGTGTCGGCAGCGTCATCATGTTGAGCATGGCCGAATCCGTTCCCCGCGTCGAGATGACGGATTCGTTCCTGACCAAGTTCGCGTCTGTCTTCGCGCAGCGGGCTGGAGAGGTTCAGGACGGCAGGAAGCCGTCGGCTGTGCTGAAGGACGCCTGAGAACCCTTCAGCACTCCCCGGCCCGGCTGGTCACAGCGAACACGAACTTCGGCACTGTGACCGTCCTCCCGGCGATCCCCGGCTCCTCGCGGTCGCCTTCCTTGTCCCGCCTGCGCTCGACGTGCATGCAGAAGGTCGAACCCGCTCCGTCGGCCGTGATGAGGTAGTAGGCCTCGTTCGGCTTCTCGGGACCGCTGAGGGCGGCGTCCACGCCGAACCCGGGGGCGTCACCGCCGCCCTGTTCCGCGATTTCGTCCTCGATCTTCGTGGCGTATTCGCCTTCGAAGTCGGTGGATGTGTCGTCCTTGTAGGCACCGTAGGTGAAGTCACCGTCCAGCGCGTCCGTGGCACCTCGTACCGCGCTGGTCAGTTCGCCGTCGCTCCACTGCGCCCTGTCGTCGGTGTCCAGACCCTGGACACCGACGAAGACCCCGAGCGCGGCCATCACGAGCAGCACGACGCGGGCCACGGCGAAAGCGGAGTCCGGGATGTCGGGAGCCGAGGGGTTGAGGCTCTCGCGCCAGGCACGTACCCGGTCCGCCTTGATGCAGGCCATCGCGATCAGCCCGGCGGACCCGAGGAAGACCGCGACAGACATCGAGGTCATGCCTGGCCTTCCAGCCCCCGGCGCCTCCTGCGCGCGTCCCGCAACGCCACCGCTCCCCCGCCGAGCCCCGCCACCAACGCCGCGACGCCGACCGCGACATACGTGGCCAGGCGGGCGTTGTACTCCTCCGGGGTCTCGCCCATGGTGAGTTTCGCGGGGGTGGGTGCCTCCGCATGGGTGAGGCCCGCGTCGGGGTGCGGGGACTCGATCGGGTGGTCGTCCTCCGTGAGGGCGCGGACCGGGTCGACCACACCCCAGCCGACCAGGCGGTCGTGCCCGGCGATGGAGCGTTCGGCCGTCTGCTCGATCTGGGCCACGACCTCGCGGGCCGTCCAGGTGGGGTGCTTGGCCTTGATGAGGGCGGCCACGCCGGCCACGTACGGTGCGGAGAAGCTCGTGCCGTTGTCCGAGCAGTGGCCGCCCATGGGAACCGTGGAGATCATGTCGACGCCGGGGGCTGCGACACCGACGAAGTCGCCGGACTGGGAGAACGCCGCGCGTTCGTTGTTGCGGTCCGAGGCCGCGACGGCGAGGACTCCGTCGAACGACGCCGGGTACGTCTTCTTGACGTTGCCGCCGACGCCGTCGTTTCCCGCGGAGGCGACGACCACGATCTTGGCGGCGAGGGCCTCGTTGACCGCCCGCTGCAGGTCCGGGTCCGGCTTGACCGCGTTCGCGGTGTCCTGGGAGATGTTGATGACCTGGGCCTTGGCCTTGATCGCGTGCCGGATGGCGGCGGCCAGCGTCGCGGCCGTTCCGTGGCCCTCCGCGTCGTTCTGCTTGATCGGGATGATGGTGGCCCGGGGGGCCAGCCCGACGAAGCCCGTGCCCTTCGCGGGGCGGGCCGCGATGATGCCCGCCACGCGGGTGCCATGGCCCACCGTGTCCGTCGTGGGCTTGGACTTGGCGCCTTCGACCGGCTGTCCCTTGCCGTCCTTCGTGGGCAGGAGGTTTTTGCCCAGGGACCCGTCCACCGCGTGGGTGAGCTGTGGGTTGGCCGTGTCGACGCCCGTGTCGATCACGGCCACCTTGACGTTCTTGCCCTTCGACTGGCTCCACAGCGCGTCCAGGTTGACCCGCTGCAGGGCCCAGGGCGTCCCTGTGTACTTGTGGTTCGTCTTGGAGAAGGTGCACTGGTCGGAGCCGGAGTCGGCGGCCGCCTGCGGTGCCGCCAGCAGGGTGCAGGCGGCGGCCGTGGCGAGGGACGCGGCCAGGGTCGTACGGATACGGAGCCCGGGCAGCGGAGTGATGTGGGTGGAGGGCATCGTCGTACCTCTCACGAACCCTGCGGCTGGCGTGCCGCGGCCGTCGACAGCCGGGGGCCCGTCGGCAGGAACTTCGACCAGGCAGCGGGGATCGGCGCGGGATCCACGTCGGCGTACCCGAGGTGGGTCTGGGCCAGCTTGGCCTCCTGCTGGAGTTGCTGGCGCTGCTTGGCCGTCGTGCCGATGCCGGCGTCGTCCGTGGCGCTGTCGTCGTTGGACTGGAGGGCGTAGCGCAGGCCGGTGTCGGTGACCAGGAAGACCGGGCCCGCCTTGGTCTCCGTGCCCTGGAACTGGCGGTAGAGCTGGCCGGAGCCCGCGGTCACGTACGCGCTGGAGGAACCAGTGGGCAGAACCGCGGGGAAGTCGGCGCCCGCCCAGGTGCTCAGCGTCGTCTCGCCGTTCTTGCCGTTGACGTCACGCAGCACGTTGCAGACGGTGTTGCGGCTGCCGCTGGAGGTGGAGGCCTCGTTGACGGCGGTGGGCGATGCGGTGGGCCACTTGTGCTCGGCGCCGAACGGCTGCCCCTGCTCGAAGGCGCCCGAGCTGACCTCCTGTGCGTGCCCGGCCTGGCCGAGCTTCACGAGGTTCTCGCTGGCCAGGAGCAACTGGGCGACGAAGTCGGAGATCGGGGCGACCCGGCCCTGCAGGACGACGTAGAACTGCTCCTTGCCGTTGACGGGGGCCCTGAGCACCATGCCGACGCGGTTCGCCCTGCTGTCGAGCTGGCCGGAGACACCCGCCGCCGCGCCCGGCGTGCCGGTGATCGGGGGAAAGCTGATCTCGTCGCCCTGGTGCAGGGTGTCGATCCACTCCCGGGTCACGTGCTCGGGTTCACGATTGGCGCCCACGAGGGTCTGCAGCAGCAGGCTGTCCGTGCTGGCCACCTTGTACGCCCAGCCCTGCGCGTCCACGATGTACCGGACTTTTTCGGGTGTGACGACGTAGAGCAGTTCGCCGCCGTGCAGCTTCTGCCCGGCGCCCTCGGTCCGGTCCAGGTCGCGGGCGGCCAGGACGAACGCGGCCTTCTGGATGGAGTCGCCGCTGCCGCTCGGGCGTTCGCAGACGGCCCAGCGCTTGGCGGCGCCCGCCTCACTGCCGGAGGGCAGACGGTCGGGCGCGTAGGGGATGCCGATGGTGACGCCGTGCGGGATCTTGCCGTTGTCGAGGATCGACTCGTCGACGGTCACGACGTCGACGTCGTTCTGGGTGTCGAGGACGAGCTTGGCGGAGGCCATGTTGAGCACCGGGTGGAGCTGGACCTTGCCCTTGGTCTTCAGCACCACGTACCGCGTGGTCGACTTGCTGGCGATGATCACCTTTTGTCCGGGGTCGTCCCATCCCTGCGGGGCCGTCGGCTTGAACATGCCCCAGGCCCCGAAGGCCGCGAGGACGACGACGGCGACGATCGCGCTGGGCAGGACGGCGCGCATCGGCCGGGGTGCTCCTTCGTCCGAGGCGTCCGGTGACGACTGGACGAAGGACGCGAGCATGCGGCGCTTCGCGAAGGTGTAGGCGTTGAGTTGGTCCCGCCGAGATGCCATCTGTGCCCGTTTCTCCCCGTGTCTCACGCGAGGTGCGCCCGGGGAACACGCTCCCCCGCCCTCCGTTGTCGGACCCGGCCCCTACTATGCCTGGTACGGGGCGAGTCCTGTGGAGCGGGTAGGGTACCTGGGCCCTCCAGGGTCGTGTGCAGGCGCCTGGTTCCAGCGAGTTGTGAGCAAATCGGGGGGATGGAGTGATGGCTTCCGGAACGCGGTCGCGATCGCGCGGCCGGTCGGCGGCTCGAGGGCGGGCAAATGCGTCCGCCTCGGCGGCGCGCGGGGCTTCCGCCCAGGGCGGTGCGCCGCGGCCGTCGGTCACGCTCGGCCTCAGGCCCCGACCGGGCCAGGCCAGTTCATTCCGTTTGCAACGGATCGTGCTCGTGGAAATCGCGGCCGCCGTCCTGCTCGTCGGCTGGGCCGTCGGTCCGCTGGCGATGGCGCCGGCCGCGGTCATCGCTCTGGCTCTGGTCCTGGTCGCCTTCGTCCGGCGGCGCGGCCGTTCGCTCCCGGAGTGGCTCGGCACCGCACGGGAGTTGAAGGCACGTCGGCGCAGCGCGGCGAGCACCCCGATACCGCCGGGCACCGAACCGGCCCTGGTGCCCGCCCTGGAGTGCGAGCCCGCCCTGCGGACCTACTCCTACGGGGCGCGTGACCGGCGGCCGGTCGGGATCGCCGGAGACGGGACCTTCGTCACCGCGGTACTCCAGGTGGAAGCGGACGCGACCGCGCTGCGGGCCGAGCGGAGCCGGCAGCCGCTGCCGCTGGGGCTGGTGCGGGACGCGCTCGAGGTGGACGGAATCCGGCTGGAGTCGGCGCAGATCGTGCTGCACACGCAGCCGGCGCCCGCGCTGCATCTGCCCCAGCAGTCCGTGGCCGTGGCCAACTACCTTCCGCTGCAGGAGCAGACGGGCGCTCCGGCGGTGCGCATCACCTGGATCGCGCTGAAGCTCGACCCCGAGCTGTGCACGGAGGCCGTGGCCGCGCGCGGGGGCGGGCTGGCCGGGGCACAGAAGTGTGTCGTGCGGGTCGCCGACCATCTTGCGAGCCGGCTGACCGGGGCCGGGTTCCGGGCCCGGGTGCTGGACGAGGAGGAGCTGATCGCCGCACTCGCCACCTCGGCCTGCGCCAACCCGCTGGTCACCGCCGAGGCGGGGCGCAGCGAGACGCGGGAGCGGCGCACGGAGGAGTCCGGGCGCAGCTGGAGGTGCGACAACCGGCGGCATACGACGTACTGGGTCAGGCGATGGCCCCAACTCGGCGGCGGCCGGGGCGAGTCGATGCCCCAGTTCGTCGCCCGGGTGACGGCCATCCCGGCGCTGGCCACGACCTTCAGCCTCACTCTCGCGCGCGGTGAGCGGCAGGAGGTGTCACTGTGCGGGCATCTGCGGGTGACCGGGCGCAGTGACGACGAACTTGTGGCCGCGCGCCGCGCCTTGGAGGCCGCAGCACGGCAGGCCGGGGCCGGGCTCGCCCGGCTCGACCGCGAGCAGCTTCCCGGCATGCTGGCCACGCTGCCCCTGGGAGGTGCGCGGTGACAACCGTTCCGACGATGACAGCGAGTTCTGCTGCCCCGGACGCCGCCTCGGCCTCCGGGCCGCGGCGCATGGGGGAGCGACTGCGGCACGGGCTCGGGCTGATCGGACCCCGGCACGGACGGCACGGACTGCCGGTGGAGCAACTGGACACGCTCGCCCTGCCCATCGGGGACGACGGCGTCGTGGCCGGAGTGGACGCCGAAGGACAGCCGGCCGTGCTGGGGGTCAACCGGCCCACGCCGTACGACGTCGTGCTGATCGGCGGTCTGTGGACCGCACAGGTGCTGGCGCTGCGTACGGCGGCCACGGGGGCGCGCGTCGCCGTGGAGACCGGGCGGCCGCAGGCCTGGATACAGATGGTGCACGCCATGGGCGGGGGACAGAACGGGCTCGCCGTGTACGACGTGGGGCGGGTGCCTCCGCAGGGTGCGTCGGCCGGTACGCCCGTGCTCGTGGTGCGGGACTGCGGTATGCGGCCGCCGCGCGGGCGTACGGTGGCGGGGCCCTGGCAGTCGGTGCTGACCCTGCTGCCGTATCTCAGCCCCGTCGCTCCGCGGCTGCTGCGCCAGGCCCGGCTCGCCGGCATCCAGCGGGTCTCTCCGGACGAGGCCGCGGAATTGGGCCGCACCATGGGGCTTGCCCGGACCGAGGTGGAGTCGCTGCCCGCGCTGCCCGACGGCGTGACACTGTGGTGCACCGACCGTGACCGGCAGTATGTGATGACCCAACCCACCGATGCCGAGATCGGATTGTTGGGTACACCGCGCCGGATGGACTGAACTGGCCCTCCTCGTCCCATTTGTTCAACGCTTCGTCGTTACTCCTGCGTGGTTTGTTCGACGTTTGTTCGCGGCTTGCGCCGTTGTGCGTGAGCCGAGAGGTGGGCGGGCCTGCCGAGGTGTGCCTCATGGTGATTAGGCTGGGAGCGGGCGCGATGCCAGACCCCGTGGACCAGACCCCGTGGACCAGGCTTCGTCGTCCCAGGGGGAGAGCCGGTGGATCGGACTGCCTCGAACGACTACGGACGACGTGAACGACACGACATGGTCGCCCCGGCACGACATGAGGGTGCTCGACCACACCAGGAGGAACTGTGAGCAGCGATCGGGACGGGATGCGCGGGGGCTGGGGCACACCCGACGATGACCAGCCCGACGCGGAGTCGGCCTTCGAGACCACCGGCGAGTTCACCATCGACTACGCCCCGCCCGCCTGGTACACGCAGAACGCGTCGGGGACGTCGGGGGCCTCCGGCCCCGCGAGCGGTGCGGCTCCGGCCGCCTCCGGCCCCGGTGGTGCGAGTGGCGCCGGTGACACGAACAGTTCCGGCATGCCGAGTGGTCCGGGTGGTGTCGGTGCCGCGCCGCCTCCGCCGTTCCCTCCGGGGGCACCTGTTCCGGGGCCGACCCCGCCGCCGCACGGGACTCCGGCGGGCGGTACGGCGGTGCCCGGGGGCCCGTACGCCCCACCTGTTCCGCCCGCTCCTGCCCCGCCCGCACCCGCACCCGCACCCGCACCGGGCATGCCCCCCTTCGCTCCGCCGGCTCCGGGTTCGGGTGCGCCGTTCTCTCAGCCCGCTCCCGCTGCCGGGGCTCCGTACGCCCCGCCTGCCCCCGCTCCAGGGGCCCCGTTCGCTCCCTCTGCACCGGCTGCCGGTCCCGGAGCGCCGTACGCTGCGCACACCCCGCCCGCCGGGAGCCCTGTTCCGGTGCCGAGGCTGCCCGAGGGGTTCGAGCCGCAGCAACAGCCGCAGGCGTACGCGCAGCAACAGCCTCAGCAGGCCGAGCCGTCCCAGCAGGAGCCCCCGGCTCCCGTCGCTCCGGTCGCTGCGCCCCCCGCAGCCGTCCCGCAGTCCGAGCCGGACAACGGTGACCTGGAGAGCGGGGCGACCATGAAGTTCTCCGCCGTCGCCCTGAAACGCGAGATGGCCGAGATCGCGGAGCGCGCGGCTGCCGCAGAGAAGGCGGCCGAGGCCGGGAACGGGCCTTCGGCAGAGGGCTCCCCCGAGAGTGCCGCCGACACCGAGGGCGTCCGTGCCGAGGCGGAGTCGGCCTCGCGGGACGACTCGGGTACCGACGACTCCGGCACGGACAGCCCCGAGCGAAGCGCCGAGGCCGACGGTTCCGGGGCCGCCGAGGCTTCCGAGGCTTCCGAGGCTTCCGAGGCTTCCGAGGCTTCCGAGGCTTCCGAGGCTTCCGAGGCTTCCGAGGCTTCCGAGGCCGAGGAGACCGATGCCGACCCGACGATGAACTCCGAGGTCGCCGGCAACGAGGCCGGAGCCGAGTCCGGCGCGGAGGAGGCGGCCGAGGCCGGGAGCGGGGCTTCCGCAGAGGACTCCCCCGAGGCTGCGGTCGCAGCGCCGGCCCAGGACAGCGCGGCCGCCGAAGCCGAGTCCGACGCACCGCAGTCCACGGACGCGGACGCCGTGTCGCAGGACGGGACGCCCGAGAGCGGCGCGCCCCAGGGCACCGCCCCGCAGAGCGTGATCCCGGCCGCCCCCGCGGGCCCCCAGGGCGCGCCGCCCGCCTGGGCTCCCCCGCCGGCACCGCAGAGCGGACTGCCCCCGCTGCCGCCGTCGTACCAGCCCGCCGCTCCCGCCCCGGCGGCCCAGTGGCCCGCACAGGGTGCGCAGGGCGGGCAGCAGCAGCCGGGCCCGATGCCCGGTCAGCCGCAGCCGGCCGCCGCGCAGGGGCCCGCGGGCGCGCCCGGACAGCAGCCGCCGTTCCAGCCGCAGGCACCGCAGCCCGCGCCCGCCGCCTGGAACCAGCCCGGCGCCCCCGCCCCGACGGCCGAACAGCCCGCAGCACCGGCACCGGCACCTCAGCCCACCCCCACCGGCCCCACCCCGCCCGGCGGTTACGGATTCCCGCAGCCTCCGGCGCCCCAACCGAACCCCGCCGGTCCCACACCGCAGTCCGGCTACGGCTTCCCGCAGCCGGGACAGCAGCCCGCCCCGACCGGCCCCACCCCGCCCAGCGGCTACGGCTTCCCACAGCCCGGCACCCCCAACCCCCCGGCCCAGCCCGGCGGTTACGGATTCCCGCAACCCGGACAGCAGCCCGCCCCGACCGGCCCCACCCCGCCCAGCGGCTACGGCTTCCCGCAGCCGGGACAGCAGCCGCTGCCCCCGCAGAGCCCCGAGTCCCCGCAGGCCGCAGCCGCCGACCCCCGTGCCGGTGCCGCCTGGCCGCAGCCCATGCAGCACGACCAGCGGCAGCCGACCAACCCCGGTGCCGCGCCGCTGGGTTACACCGCGGCGGTGGAGCTGTCCTCGGACCGGCTGCTCAACAACAAGCGGCAGAAGGCGAAGAGCGGCCGGCCCGCGGCTGCCGCGTCCCGCTTCAAGCTGGGCGGCAAGAAGGAGGAGGCGGAGCGGCAGCGGAAGCTGGACCTGATCCGCACGCCGGTGCTGTCCTGCTACCGCATCGCGGTCATCAGCCTCAAGGGCGGCGTCGGCAAGACGACCACCACCACCGCCCTCGGCGCCACCCTCGCCTCCGAGCGCCAGGACAAGATCCTCGCCATCGACGCCAACCCGGACGCCGGCACGCTGGGCCGACGGGTGCGCCGGGAGACGGGGGCCACCATCCGTGACCTCGTCCAGGCGATCCCGTACCTCAACTCGTACATGGACATCCGGCGGTTCACCTCCCAGGCGCCGTCCGGGCTGGAGATCATCGCCAACGACGTCGACCCGGCCGTCTCGACCACGTTCAACGACGAGGACTACCGGCGCGCCATCGACGTGCTCGGCAAGCAGTACCCGGTGATCCTCACCGACTCCGGTACGGGCCTGCTCTACAGCGCGATGCGCGGGGTGCTCGACCTCGCCGACCAGCTGATCATCATCTCGACGCCGTCGGTGGACGGTGCGAGCAGCGCCAGTACGACGCTGGACTGGCTGTCCGCGCACGGGTACGCCGACCTCGTCTCCCGGTCGATCACCGTCATCTCCGGGGTCCGCGAGACCGGCAAGATGATCAAGGTCGAGGACATCGTGACGCACTTCGAGACCCGCTGCCGCGGGGTGATCGTGGTGCCGTTCGACGAGCACCTCGCCGCCGGTGCCGAGGTCGACCTCGACATGATGCGGCCCAAGGTGCGGGAGGCCTACTTCAACCTCGCCGCCATGGTTGCCGAGGACCTGGTGCGGCACCAGCAGTCCCACGGGCTGTGGACCAACGACGGCAACCCGCCGCCGGTGGCCGCCCCGCCGATGCCGGGCCAGCCGTACCAGCAGCAGCCGGGCCAGCCATACCCGCAGGTCCCGGGTCAGCCGTACGCGCCGGGCCAGCAGCCGTACCCGCCCCAG
>NZ_JBEXYL010000002.1:187649-273211 GCF_040630895.1 Streptomyces sp. NPDC005728 | reverse complement strand
CGCAGGGCCAGCCGTACGCCCCGGACCAGCAACCGTACCCGCCCCAGCAGGGCCAGCCGTACGCCCCGGACCAGCAACCGTACCCGCCCCAGCAGGGCCAGCCGTACACCCCGGACCAGCAACCGTACCCGCCCCAGCAGGGCCAGCCGTACGCCCCGGACCAGCAACCGTACCCGCCCCAGCAGGGCCAGCCGTACGCCCCGGACCAGCAACCGTACCCGCCCCAGCAGGGGCAGGCGCCCTACCCGCAGGCCGCTCCCGGCCAGCCGTACCCGCAGCAGCCCGGCTACCCGCAGCCCGGGCAGCCCCAGGCCCAGCCTCCGCAGGCCCAGCCCCCGCAGGCTCCGCCGCCCCAGCAGTAGGGCGCTACGACGAAGGGCGGCCGGTGCTCACCGCACCGGCCGCCCTTGCACGTCGTAGCACGTCGTGGAGAAGCCTCTCTTACACGTCGTACCGAAGCGGAGACCTACGCCTCCGCCGCCACGATCTCCCGGCACCGCTTCACGTCCTCGGCCATCTGCTCCAGCAGGGCGTCCAGCGAGTCGAATTTCGCCTGGCCGCGCACATAGGCAAGGAAGTCGACGGCGACGTGCAGGCCGTACAGGTCGAGGCCGACGCGGTCGATGGCGTACGCCTCCACCGTGCGCTCGGTGCCGTCGAACTGCGGGTTCGTGCCGACGGAGATCGCGGCCGGCATGACCTCGCCCTGCGCGTGCAGATAGCCGGCGTACACGCCGTCGGCGGGGATCGCGGTGTGCGGGAGCGTCTCGACGTTGGCGGTGGGGAAGCCCAGCTCACGGCCGCGCTGGGCGCCGCGGACGACCACGCCTTCCACCCGGTGCGGGCGGCCCAGGATCTCGCGGGCGCCGGCCAGGTCGCCCTCGGCGACCAGACGCCGGGTCAGGGTCGAGGAGAACGGTTCGCCACCGCCCGCCGCACCGGTGACGTACAGGTCCACGATCTCCACCTCGAAGTCGTAGATCTTGCCCTGCTCGGCGAGGAAGTCCACGTTGCCGGCCGCCTTGTGGCCGAAACGGAAGTTCGGGCCCTCGACGACCGCCTTGGCGTGCAGCTTGTCGACCAGCACCTTGACGACGAACTCGGCGGGCGACAGCTTCGAGAACTCGGTGGTGAAGGGGAGGATGAGGCACGCGTCGACGCCCAGCTCCGCCATCAGCTCGGCGCGGCGGTGGTGCGGGGCGAGCAGGGGCGGGTGGCTGCCGGGGCGGACGACCTCGCTGGGGTGCGGGTCGAAGGTGACGACGACGGCCGGGACGCCCAGCTCGCGGGCGCGGTCGACGGCGTGCTTGATGATCAGCTGGTGGCCGCGGTGGACGCCGTCGTAGGAACCGATGGTGACGACGCTGCGCCCCCAGTCCTGGGGGATGTCCTCCAAGCCACGCCAGCGCTGCACTGTGACCGCTCCTCGAACCCGTGTCCGTGTCTACCGTTTGACCTCTTGTGCAGGTCTAAGGGTGCCATGCCGGGTGCCCGTGGCCCGCATCGGCATGGGGGCTGTGACCGGGCGCACGTTCGCGGGTGAGGCTGTCACCGGGCGCACGTTCGCGGCAGGCGGGGCGCGGGCGGCTCAGGCCGGGACGCGTACCCCCGCCAGGTTCTCGATCATGCGGCGGGCGCTGGGCCCCACCACTGCCACCCAGTCCTGCGGAGTCTCGCCGAGCCAGCGGGCCACCCGCGCGGCGAAGCCCGGCACGTGCCGGGACAGGACGACCAGGCCCCAGTCGAAGCGGGTGGCGCCGTCGGGCGTGCGGACGAGGAGGAGGCCGGTGCGGTGGACCAGCGCGCGCAGCTCCGCGTCCCGGCCGTCGCCGTGCGGGGCCGCCGCGTGCAGGACGGCGTCCAGGACGTCCGGGTCGTGCTCGTGGGTGAGCAGGAAGTCCAGCAGCTCGCGGCGCAGCGGGCGGGAGGCCGGGGTGCCGGGGGTGGCGAGGACGGTGGCGAGGGCTGCCCGGACTCTTTCGGGTCCGCCGTCGAGCAGGCCGGTGACCAGGGGCAGCAGGACGGAGCGGGCGGCGGGGCCCTGGTCGAGGCAGCGGTCGACGTACCCGGCCACCTGCCCGGCCGTCTCCGGGCGCAGTCCCACCGCCTCGCGGACGAGGACGGCGACCCGGCGGGTCAGGTCCGGGATGGTGACGTCGGCGAGCGCGCGGAGCGTCTCCGCGGGGTCCGGGCCGCCCCGCAGCCGGGCGCGGAAGGCCTCCAGGGCGGGTTCGGTGTGCGTGGTCAGGGCCGGGACCAGGGCGCCGGGCGGGACCTGCGGGTCGCCGTCGGCGAACTGGCGCAGGGCCTCGGCGAGATACCGGTCGCGGGTGTGCGGGTCGCGGACCAGGAGGGCGAGGGCGCCGCCGTGCAGCCTGCAGTCGGCGGGGCGGGCGAGCAGGGCGAGGGCGGCGTAGCGCAGCAGTTCGCGGTCGGCCGCCGAACGGACGTGGGGGGCCGCGCGCAGCGCGTGTGTCACCGCCGCCACCCGGCGGGCGGGTCGCTCGTCGTGCGCCCAGCGGTCGACGGCCCGGCACACGGCCGAGGGCTCGTCCTCGGCGAGGACGGCGAGCAGTTCGTCGGACTTGGGGTGCGCGCTCTCCACGAGCACCTCGGTGAGGTCGTCCAGGGCCCCGTGCCGGTGCGTGTGCAGCAGCGCCTGCGCGGCGGTCGCCACGGTGGCGTGCGGGGTCGCGGGCAGCGGCCGCTCGTCGTCGAACCAGCGGGTGAGATGCGGCTGTACGGCACCGGGCTCGGCGGCGAGCAGCCGGGCCACGGTGTCCAGATAGCGCTCGCCCGCAGCCACGCACCCCGGCCCCGAAGGTGCCCCGTCCGCCAGGACCAGCTCCCGCAGCAGGGCGAACCGTCCGGTGGCCGGCAGGGGCAGGGCGGTCCAGAAGGCGGGGCCGAACTCGGGCGGTACGGGCCGCCCGCCGAGGCGCCAGGCGACGATGCGGTCGGCGAGGAGGCGGAGCACCTCGGCGTACGGCGTCGCGTCCGGGACCTGGAGAAGCGTGCGGGCCAGCAGCCGGGCTGCCCACCAGGAGGTGGGGTCCACGTCCAGGGCGTCCGTCAACTCCTCCAAATGAGCGCAGAGTTGGTGCGGTCCTTGCTGACGGGCGAGGAGGAGCAGGGCCTGGACGACCGGGCCGACGCGGTGGTGCGGGACGGGGAGCGGGTGGGCTCCCTCGGGGGTGCGGGGGCGGTGGACCAGGGCGTGCAGGGCCTCGTCCAGGTCGAGGTGCATGCCCTGGATCCAGTCGGCCAGCTCCTCGTCGGCGAAGCGGTAGCCGCCGCCGGCCGGGACCAGGAGGCCCTCGGTGAGGACGGCGGAGGCCCAGCCGGAGCCGGCGCCGAGCGGGGCCGGGGCAGGTCCCCAGGGGAACACGGCCTCGAAGGAGGCACGGTCGAGCCCGCCCTGGCCGGGGCCGAGGCTGCGCCGGGCGGCCTCGTGCACCTGCCCCGCGACCCGGGCCGCGAGCCGCCGCACGGCCGTACCGCGCAGCCCGTTCTCCGCGGCGAGGCGGACCGCGATGCGCAGGCACATCAGGTCGAGGTGGGCGGCGAAGACCTCGTGCCGGTCGACGGGCCCGGCGGGCGGGGCGTCCGGGAGGGCGGCGCGGACCTCGGAGAGCAGGCGCAGGGTGAGCGGGTGCCGGGCGTCGCGGTCGGTGAGGGCACCGTCGGGGATGCCGTACCCGGCGCGAGCGTGGCAGGCCTCCTCCTCGGTGAGATCGGCGATCCGGACGCACGGCGGGAGGTCGGCTCCGCCGCCCGCGGGCACCGGACGCAGGTCCGCCGGGAAGCCGGCGCCGGCCCGCTCCCAGTACTCCTCCCGGCAGGCCACCAGCAGTCGCGCCCCGGTCTCCCGCAGCCACCCGGCCGTCCCCCTGGTCCACTCGGGCAGCCGGTGGGCGAGGACGGGCGGCATCTCCTCGGGGCCGTCGAGCAGGAGCAGCAGCGGGCGCCCGGCCTGCGCGGCGAGCCGGGCCACGCGGTCCGGTGTGACGTCGCCGAGGTCGACGGGTTGCAGCGAGCGGGAGGCGGCGACGATCCGGGCGGCCCGCTGCAGGGCGCGGCGGGCCGCGTCGGCCAGGGAGTCGTCGGTGTCCCTCAGGTCGGCTCCGCGCAGCCACAGCGTGGGCGCGGGCCGCTCGGTCCGGCCCCGGCGGGCGGCGAGGGCCGCGAGTTCCGTCGTACGACCGCTGCCCGGGGCGCCGACGAGGCCGAGCACGGCGCGGTCGCCGTCGGTGAAGGCGGCCAACTCCCCCATCACGTCGGCGCGTTCGACCGGCGGCACCGGACCGGGACCGGCGGCGCCGAGGTACCCGGCGAGGGCGCCCGGCGGGCCGTCCTGGCCCACCGAGGTGGCGGTCAGCTCCAGCACGCCGGCCAGGTTGAGGTCGGCGCCGTAGGCGGGCACGGTGGCCGCGTTGCGGGCGAGCAGCTCGGCCAGCGGGCCGCCGGCCGGCCTGAGCGGCACCGCGAAGCCGGCGTCGCGCTGGTCGGCGTGCAGGGCGGTGGCGAGGACACCGAGGACCGCGCCGGTGTCGGCGTCCAGGACCGGTCCTCCCGAGGCGCCGCCGCCGAGCCGGAGGGCGTCGCGGCCCGCCGTGCCGATGGCCAGCTCCAGGACGTCCTCCAGGAGGTGGAAGCGGTCGGTGGCCGTGTACGTCGCCCGGGTGGCGGCCAGCACCCGTGCCTCGCGCCAGCAGCCCGCGGCGACCCGGACGTATGTACCGGCCGCGACGCGTTCCCGGACCGTCAAGGGGAGGGGATCCACGCCCAGGCCCTCGGTGCGGATCAGGGCGAGGTCGAGCGCGGGCAGGGGGATGACGGCGTCGGCGCCGACCACGCAGGTGCGGTCCCGGGCGGTCTGCAGGACCAGCCGGCCGAGTCCGTCGACGGCCTCGTGGCTGGTGAGGAGGGTGCCGTGGTGGTCGGCCAGGAAGCCGACTCCGCGGGGGCGGCCGGCGAGGTCGCGGATGCGGACGAGGACGTCGTTGCGCGTCGGGTCGTCGGTACGGTCCGTGTCGGCTGTGTCCGCTGTGCCGTCCGTGCGGTGCCTGTCCCGGGCGTGGCCGAAGAATCCGGTACGGTTCGCCTCGTCGCCCCGTCCCGCCATGGCCGTACCTCCCCGCCCGTACACACGTGCCCTCCACCTCGACGGTAGGGGCGTGGTGATCAGCGGGACAGCTCGCGGGGCGAAAGCGCCCCCTTCCGCTCCCCCGCTTCACTCCGAGCGCCTGCCCGGTCGGGTGAATAGGCGGGTGCGGCTGGATAGACCCTAGGGGTGGGGGAACCGAGGGGGGACCGTGGAGCGGCGGCAGTGGCAGTACCCCGTGGCCGCCGCTCCACGGGCAGAAACCCGTAGGGGGCAGGTGGCTGATCCCGGTCAGCCGAAGACGGCCAGGCTCTTCGCCTTGCCCTTGTGCTCCTCGACCAGTGCGAGGAAGCGGCCCTGGGGGTCGAACACGGCGACGGGACCGGCGCCCGCGTACTCCTCGGGCATCTCCAGCCGGACTCCGTTCAGGAGCAGCCGGGCGCGCTTGGCGTCCACGTCCCAACGCCGGAACGCGGCCGAGGCGGCCTCGGCGATCGGCATCACGGTCAGCTCCTTCTGGAGCTGGTCCAGCGTCTTCGCGGAGTCCAGCTTGTACGGCCCCACGCGGGTGCGGCGCAGCGCGGTGAGATGACCGCCGACGCCCAGGTCGGCGCCGAGGTCGCGGGCCAGGGCGCGGATGTAGGTGCCGGAGGAGCAGACCACCGAGACCACCAGGTCGAGCACGGCGGTGCCGTCCTCGGCGACCGCGTCCCGGACGTCGTACACCGTGAAGGAGGAGACGGTCACGGGCCGGGCGGGAATCTCGAAGTCCTCGCCCTCGCGGGCCCGCTTGTACGACCGTACGCCGTCGATCTTGATGGCGCTGACCTTGGACGGGACCTGCATGATGGCGCCGGTCAGCTTGGCGATCCCGGCGTCCACGGCGTCCCGGGTCACCTTGGACGCGTCGGTGGAGGAGGTGATCTCCCCCTCGGCGTCGTCGGTGAGGGTGTTCTGGCCGAGCCGGACGGTGCCCAGGTACTCCTTCTCGGTGAGGGCGAGGTGCCCGAGGAGCTTGGTGGCGCGCTCCACACCGAGGACGAGGACGCCGGTGGCCATCGGGTCGAGGGTGCCGGCGTGGCCGACGCGGCGCGTGCGCGCGATGCCGCGCATCTTGGCGACCACGTCGTGCGAAGTGAAGCCCGACGGCTTGTCGACGATGACGAGGCCGTCGGGCGTGGTGTGCTTCTGGGTCATTCCGCGGCGTCGCCGTCCGTCTCGGCCGTCTCGGCCGCCTCGTCGTCGGCCGGCTTGCGGTACGGGTCCGCGCCGCCCGCGTACGCCGCGCCGGCGGAGGCCTCGCGGACCTTCGCGTCGGACTGCCGTGCCTTGTCGAGCAGGTCCTCGATGGTCCGGGCGGTGTCCGGGAGGGCGTCCGCGACGAAGGTGAGGGTCGGCGTGAACTTCACGCCTGCCGCACGGCCGACCTCGGAGCGCAGGATGCCCTTGGCGCTCTCCAGGCCGGCGGCCGCGGCCTGCCGCTCCTCGTCGTCCCCGTAGACCGTGTAGAAGACGGTCGCCTCCCGCAGGTCACCCGTGACCCGGGTGTCCGTGATGGTGACGTGCGTGCCGAGCCGCGGGTCCTTGATCCCGCGCTGCAGCTTCTGGGCCACCACCTCCCGGATGAGGTCCGCCAGCCTTTTCGCCCGCGCGTTGTCGGCCACTGGTCCGTCTCCCGTTCTTTCTTCTTCTTGCGTTCTGTGGTCAGTCGTCGTCGCCGTGGATGCGCCGTCGCACGGACAGCAGCTCCACTTCGGGGCGGCCGGCGACCAGCCGTTCGCACCGGTCCAGTACGTCGGTGAGGTGCGCTGCGTCTCCGGAGACCACGGCGAGGCCGATGATCGCCCGCCGGTGGAGATCCATGTGGTCCACCTCGGCCGCGCTCACGGCGTACTTCCGCTGGAGTTCGGCGACGATCGGGCGGACGACGGAGCGCTTCTCCTTCAGCGAGTGGACGTCGCCGAGGAGCAGGTCGAAGGACAGAGTCCCCACGTACATGTGTGTAGCCGGTTCACCCGCCGGTACGGGATCGATGGCCCCGGGTCCGTGTGGCCGGGGACATCAAGAACGGTACCCCGTTCCTGCCGGTGGCTCGACGGGGTTTTACCGCACTCCGAACTGCGATGCGCGCCCGGGGCGGAGCCCCGGAACGGCGTGCTGGCCGACAGGACCAGGGGTCCCGTCGGCCAGCACGAACCGTAGGTGTTACACCCGCGGCTTCTCTCGCATCTCGTACGTCGCGATGACGTCGTCGACCTTGATGTCGTTGAAGTTTCCGAGGTTGATACCACCCTCGTAGCCTTCGCGGATCTCGGTGACGTCGTCCTTGAAGCGACGCAGACCCTCGATGTTGAGGTTCTCCGCGATGACCTTGCCATCGCGGACGAGGCGCGCCTTGGTGTTGCGCTTGACCTCGCCGGAGCGGATGAGCACACCCGCGATGTTGCCCAGCTTGGACGACTTGAAGACCTCGCGGATCTCCGCCGTACCGAGCTCGACCTCCTCGTACTCCGGCTTGAGCATGCCCTTGAGGGCCGCCTCGATCTCCTCGATCGCCTGGTAGATGACCGAGTAGTACCGGACGTCCACGCCCTCGCGCTCGGCCATCTGCGCCGCGCGGCCTGCCGCGCGGACGTTGAAGCCGATCACGATGGCGTCGGAGCCCATCGCCAGGTCGATGTCCGACTCCGTGACCGCACCGACGCCGCGGTGCAGGACGCGGATGTCGACCTCTTCGCCGACGTCCAGCTGGAGCAGGGAGGACTCGAGCGCCTCGACGGAACCAGAAGCGTCACCCTTGATGATGAGGTTGAGCTGCTGGACCTCGCCGGCCTTGAGCACCTTGTCCAGGTCCTCGAGGGAGACGCGGCGCGTGCGCTTGGCGAACGCGGCGTTGCGCTCACGGGCGGCGCGCTTCTCGGCGATCTGACGGGCCGTACGGTCCTCGTCGACCACCAGGAAGTTGTCGCCCGCACCCGGGACGTTGGTCAGGCCCAGGACCTGGACCGGCGTCGACGGGCCGGCCTCGGCGACGTTGTTGCCGTTGTCGTCGAGCATGGCGCGGACGCGACCGTAGGCGTCGCCCACGACCATCGTGTCGCCGACCCGCAGGGTGCCTCGCTGGACGAGGACCGTCGAGACGGCACCGCGGCCGCGGTCGAGGCGGGACTCGATCGAGATGCCCTGCGCGTCCTGGTTCGGGTTGGCCCGCAGGTCGAGCGAGGCGTCCGCGGTGAGGACCACGGCCTCCAGCAGGGAGTCGATGTGCAGACCCTGCTTGGCGGAGATGTCGACGAACATGGTGTCGCCGCCGTACTCCTCGGCCACCAGCCCGTACTCGGTGAGCTGACCGCGCACCTTGGTCGGGTCGGCGCCCTCGACGTCGATCTTGTTGACCGCGACGACGATCGGGACGTCGGCCGCCTTGGCGTGGTTGAGCGCCTCGACCGTCTGCGGCATGACGCCGTCGTTGGCCGCGACGACCAGGATCGCGATGTCCGTCGACCGGGCACCACGGGCACGCATGGCGGTGAACGCCTCGTGACCCGGGGTGTCGATGAAGGTGATCGCGCGGTCCTCGTCGTTGACCTGGGTCGAGACCTGGTAGGCACCGATGTGCTGGGTGATGCCGCCGGCCTCGCCCGCGATGACATTCGTCTTGCGGATGGCGTCGAGCAGTCGGGTCTTACCGTGGTCGACGTGACCCATGACGGTGACGACCGGCGGACGGACCACGAGGTCCTCCTCGCCGCCCTCGTCCTCGCCGAACTCGATGTCGAAGGACTCGAGCAGCTCGCGGTCCTCCTCCTCGGGGCTGACGATCTGAACCGTGTAGTTCATCTCGCCCGCGAGGAGCTGCAGCGTCTCGTCGGAGACGGACTGCGTGGCCGTGACCATCTCGCCGAGGTTCATCATGACCGCGACGAGCGACGCCGGGTTGGCGTTGATCTTCTCCGCGAAGTCGGTGAGGGACGCACCGCGCGACAGGCGAATGGACTCGCCGTTGCCGCGAGGCAGCATCACGCCGCCGACCGACGGGGCCTGCATGGCCTCGTACTCCTGGCGCCTCTGCCGCTTCGACTTGCGACCGCGACGCGCGGGACCGCCGGGACGACCGAAGGCGCCCTGCGTGCCACCACGGCCACCGGGACCGCCGGGACGGCCGCCGAAGCCGGGACGGCCACCGCCGCCACCGCCGGGACCGCCGCCGAAGCCGCCGCCACCGCCACCGGGACCGCCGGGACGACCGGCGAAGCCGCCGCCACCGCCCGGACGGGCGCCACCGCCACCGGGACCGCCGGGACGACCGGCGAAGCCGCCGCCACCGGGACGACCGGCGCCGCCGGGACGACCCGCACCGCCGGGACCACGACCGCCACCGCCGGGGCCGGGACGCGGGCCGGCAGCGGGACGCTGCGGCATCATGCCGGGGTTCGGGCGCGGACCGGCCGGGCCGGGACGCGGGCCGCCCTGCGGGCGGGGCATACCGGACGGCGACGGACGCGAACCGCCCGGAGCCTGCGGACGAGGACCGCCGCCCTGAGCACCGCCGGGCCCCTGCGGACGAGGACCGGCACCGGGGGCACCGGGGCCGCCGGGACGGGGGCCGCCCTGCGGGCGGGGCGCCTGCGGGCGGGCCATGCCGGTGGAGCCACCGGAGGTGAAGGGGTTGTTACCCGGGCGCGGACCGGCCGGACGGGCACCGGGACGCTGACCTTGGCCACCGGGGCGCGGGGCGCCCTGGCCCGGACGGGCCTGGCCCTGACCGGAGGCGGCCGGACGGCCACCGGGCTTCGGCGCACCCGGACGGGCACCGCCGGGACGCGGACCCTGCGCGGCCGGAGCCTGCGGGGCCTGCGCGGCCGGAGCCTGCGCGGCCGGAGCGGCCGGCGGAGCGGTGAACTCCGGGGCGGCCGGAGCCGGACGCGGCGCGGGCTTCGGACCCGGACGCGGGCCCGGGGCAGGCGAGGACGCCGCCGGCGCGGACGCCGCCGGGGCCGAGGGGACCGACGGCGCAGCGGGCTGCGGAGCCGTCGGAGGCTTGGGGGCCGCCGGCTTCGGGGCAGCCGGACGGGCCGCCTGCGCCGGAGAAGGCGCGGCGGGCCTGGGGGCGGCCTTGCGGGGGGCGGGCTTGCCGCCGCCCTGGAAGGCGTCGGTCAGCTTGCGTACTACGGGCGCTTCGATCGTCGAAGACGCCGAACGGACGAATTCACCGAGTTCCTGGAGCTTGGCCATGACGACCTTGCTCTCGACACCGAACTCCTTGGCGAGTTCGTAGACCCGGACCTTAGCCACTTCGCTCCTCTGAGGTCCGGGTTGAAGCCGGACCGTCGCTAGTTCATGGGCGTACTCATCGCGTACTCATCGAGTGCTCATCGCAATCTCGACCTGCTTTCAACTCGCGAGGTACCAGGCCGCACGGAGGGGTCCGCGCGACATGCTTTCTTACCGTGTTGCCTGCTCAGCAACTGTCTGTCTGCTCGACGTACCGACGCAACGCCTTTATGTCGAGCGGCCCGGGGACGCGAAGCGCCCGAGGGAACGCCCGGCGGCGTACCGCCTGGTCGAGACAGACCGGGTCGGGGTGTACGTACGCACCCCGGCCGGGCAGCGTACCGCGAGGATCGGGAACGCACTGTTCCTGGTCCACCACGGTCCGCAGCAGATCGTCCTTGGCCGCTCGCTGCCTGCACCCCACACAGGTGCGCTCAGGGCATGCGCGGGCACGCGTCCGGCCAGACACTTCTAAGTCTACCTCCCCGCACCGACCTCACCCCTTTGGGGGAAAAGTCGAACAGTTGCTTGATGCAGGCTGACGTGATCTCAGCGACAGTCGGCCGAGATCTATTCCCCGGCGCGCTCCCCGGCCTGCTCGGTGTCCGGCCGGATGTCGATCCGCCAGCCGGTGAGCCGGGCCGCGAGCCGGGCGTTCTGCCCTTCCTTGCCGATCGCCAGCGACAGCTGGTAATCCGGCACGGTCACCCGGGCGGACCGGGAGGCCATGTCCACGACCTCCACCTTGCTCACCCGAGCGGGTGACAGCGCGTTCGCCACCATCTCGGCCGGGTCCTCCGACCAGTCGACGATGTCGATCTTCTCGCCGTTCAGTTCGCCCATCACGTTGCGCACCCGGCCGCCCATCGGGCCGATGCAGGCGCCCTTGGCGTTCAGGCCCGAACGGGTGGACCGGACGGCGATCTTGGTACGGTGACCGGCCTCACGGGCGATCGCCGCGATCTCCACCGACCCGTCGGCGATCTCCGGCACCTCCAGGGCGAAGAGCTTCTTCACCAGGTTGGGGTGCGTACGGGAGAGGGTCACGGACGGGCCGCGCACGCCCTTGGCCACCCGGACGACGTACGACCGCAGCCGCATGCCGTGCGGGTACGTCTCTCCGGGGACCTGCTCCTGCACCGGCAGGATGGCCTCCAGCTTGCCGATGTCCACGAGCACGTTCTTCGGGTCGCGGCCCTGCTGGACCACTCCGGTGACGATGTCGCCCTCGCGGCCGGCGTACTCGCCGAGCGTGGCGTCGTCCTCGGCATCGCGCAGCCGCTGCAGGATCACCTGCTTGGCGGTGGTCGCGGCGATCCGGCCGAAGCCGGAGGGGGTGTCGTCGAACTCCCGGGGCTCCTGGCCCTCTTCGAGGTCCTCCGGGTCCTCCTTCGCCCACACGGTCACGTGTCCGGTCTCCCGGTTGAGCTCCACGCGCGCGTGCCGGCGGCTTCCCTCGGTGCGGTGGTACGCGATGAGGAGGGCCGACTCGATCGCCTCGACCAGCAGGTCGAAGGAGATCTCCTTCTCCCGAACCAAGCCCCGCAGGGCGCTCATGTCGATGTCCACGGCTACGCCTCCTCCTCTTCCTTCATGTCCTTCTTGTCCTTGCGGTTGAACTCGACCTGCACACGCGCCTTGGCGATCTCCGGGAAGCCGAGCCGGCGGGCGGTCGCCTTGCGGCCCTTCACGCCGGGCACCTCGACGTCGATGCCCTCGTCGTCGACCGTCATGATCCGCGCGACCAGCTCGCCGCCGTCGGCCAGCTGGAACTTCACCAGCCGGTCCACGGCGCGCACATAATGCCGGTGCTCGGTGAGGGGGCGCTCCGCGCCGGGGGTCCCGACCTCCAGGTCGTAGGCGTCGTCACCCATCGCGTTGGTCTCGTCGAGCTTCACCGAGAGCGCGCGGCTCACATCGGCGATCCGGTCCAGGTCCGCTCCGGTGTCGGAGTCGACGACCACGCGCAGCACCCGCTTGCGTCCGACCGAGTCCACAGCGATCTCTTCGAGATCCAGCCCCTGGGAGGTGACGAGCGGTTCGAGCAGCTCTCGCAGCCTCTCGCTCTGGGTGGTGCTCATCCGGGTGACTCCTCGGCCGCGTGTGCTGTTGTGGGATGGGTCGCGTGTCTGGTCAAAGGGTATCCGGTCGCGGGGAGTGTTGCCGTCCACCTGTGTACGCGCGGTGCCGGTGAGTGGTACGCACGGGGTGCGCGGGTACGGTGATCACGGGCGTGCCGCCCGCCCGCTGTCCTTCCTGTGTTGTTCCTTTCGTACGAGTGCCCCGAGGACGTCTGCAGTGCCGTACCCTCCGTCGCCGCGTATCCCCTCGGGGCCGCGCAGAAGAACCCTCCTCGCCTCGGCCGCCGGGGCCGCCCTGCTGGTGGGCTGTTCGGCCGATCCGGACTCCGGCGAAGGCGGCGGCACCCCCTCGGTGACCGCCCGGGCACGCGCGCGTGCGGCCGGGGACAGTGCGGGGCTCCTGGAGCGTTACGACGCCGTGCTCGCCGTCCATCCGGCACTCGCGGAGCGGCTGCGGCCGCTGCGGGCACAGGTGGCGGCGCACGCGGAGGCGTTCGGCGGCACCGAGGCCGCCAACTCCCCCTCCCCGACGGCCTCCACGGCCGCCACGGCGTCCCCGCCGGCCGTGCCCGCCGCCGAGAAGGACGCCCTCGCCGATCTCGCCGCCGCCGAGCGCGGCCTCGCCGACCGGCGGGCCAAGGCCCTGCTGGACGTGCCCGGGGAACTGGCCCGGCTGATGGCGGCGGTGGCGGCGGCCGGGGCGGCACACGCGTACCTGCTGACCGAGGGGGCCAAGTGAGCGACGAGGCACAGAAGGCCGAGCTGACGGCGCTGCAGGCGGCACTGGCGGCCGAGCACGCGGCGGTGTACGGGTACGGCGTCGTCGGCGGACGGATCGACGAGCGGCGGCGGACCGATGCGCGGGCGGCGTACGACGCGCACCGGGCCCGCCGGGACGCGCTGGTGCGCGAAGTGCGCGACCTGGGTGGCGCGCCGGTGGCCGCGAGCGCCGCGTACGCGCTGCCGTTCCCGGTGGCGGACGCGGCCTCGGCGGTGCGGCTGGCCGCGCAGTTGGAGGAGCGGGTGGCCGGGGTGTATTCGGACCTGGTGCGGGCGGCGGCCGGTGAGCGGCGCGGCACGGCGGCCGGGGCGCTGCGCGAGGCAGCGGTCCGGGCGGTGCGCTGGAGCGGGGAGAGCGTAGCCTTCCCTGGGCTCGCCGAGCGGGCCGGTGACGAAGCAGGTGCGGCCGGACCCACTACCTCGGCGTCGCCGACGACGTGACCGCGTAGCCGCCCGTACGGCCGGCCCAGGAGGAAGGGAACAACGCGCGCATGGCTTTCGAACCGCCCCAGCGGCTGGTGCGGGCGCTCGGTGAGACGGCACCCGCCGGGGACGACTGGCTGGCGCGGCTGCCCGGGACGGCCTTGCGGGCGGTCGCCCGGCGCGAGTTGACCGCGGAGCGGGTCCAGGTGCCCGGCGGGCGCAGCAGTCTGGTGGTGCTGGTCCGGCGCGCGGACGGCACCCCGGCGGTCCTGAAGCTGGCCCCGGCGCGGGCCCGCCCCGAGAGCGAGCGGGCGGCGCTGGCGCACTGGGCCGGACTGGGCGCCGTACAGCTGCTGGAAGCGGACGCCGAGGATGCCGCCGAGGGGGTGCTGCTGCTGGAGCGGCTGCATCCGGACGTGTCGGTGCGGTCGCTGCCGGAGGCGAAGGCGCTGCTGGAGGCCGCAGGGACGCTGCGGCGGCTGTGGGTCGAGCCGCCGGGTGACCAGGTGTTCGAGACGGTGGCCGAGCGGACCGGGCGGCAGGCGGAGGCGATGCGGGCGGGTGCTCTGGCCGAGCCGGAGGCGGCGCCGTTGGTGGATGCGGCGCTTGCGGCGCGCGAGGAGTTGCTGGCTGCGCCGCCTGAACAGCGGTTGCTGCACGGGACGTTTCGGCAGAGCAAGGTGCTGGGCGCAGAGCGGATGCCGTGGCTGGCCGTGGGGCCGGATCCGGTGGTCGGTGAGTGTGCGTTCGATCTGGCACGGTTGGTGCGGGACCGGGTGGAGGATCTGATCGCCACGCCGTCGGGGGCGGCGACGACTCGGCGGCGGATCAAGCGGCTTGCGGAGTCGCTGGACGTGGATCTGGAGCGGCTGCGGGGGTGGACGTTGTTCCGGGCTGTGGAGTCGGGGGTTCGGGCGCGGCGGGTGGGGCGGCCGAAGGATGCGGAGCTGTTGTTGGAGTTTGCGGGGTGGCTTTAGGCCGTGTCCGGCTGCGGGTCATTCGTGGCTGGTCGCGCCCACGCGGCGGAGCCGCATACCGATACGGTCCCGCGCCTCATTTCAGCTGGGCCGTAGTTTCAGAGCGAGCGTCGGACAGTCTGCCGCCGCTCTGCGGGCCCTTTTCACCGCGCGGGCCGGTAGTGGGTCGCCGTCGACCAGCGGGTAGCCCCACTCGTCCGAGGTGATGTGCTCGGGGAGCAGTTCGACGCACAGGCCGTGGCCCTGACAGGTGGTCCAGTCGATGCGGATGCGGTCGGCCATGTCAGGGCGTCTCCTCCGGTACGGGCAGCAGGGGTGTGGGGTCGGTCGTGGTGCACAACCCCTGTGCGTGGGCGTCGAGTTCGGTGGCGAACGTGGTCAGCGCGCTGCGAGCCAGGCGTACGGTGCCGTCGGGGTGGTGGCAGGCGCGGCGGCCTTCCGCCAGGCCGGCCCAGCGGGCGACGTTGTGCCGTGCGGTGCCCTGGGGGCCGGGCGCGGCCAGGGTGCGGAACGCGGCGGCGATCCGGGGCAGACCGTTGAGGCAGGGGCCGCACTGGCCGGCCGACTGGAGGGCCAGGTATCGCAGGACGCGGGCGGTCTCGGTGAGACCGCAGCGGTCGGCGGGCAGTACGGCCAGCACTCCGGTGCCCGTGGTGCCCCTGGTGCCCCTGGTGCCCGAGGTTCCCGAGGTTCCCGTGGTGAGCGTGAGTCGGGCGGCCCGGGCGGCCGGAATCCAGGTGCCGTGATAGCCGCCGACGAGGACGGCCGCCGTGCCGTCCAGGGGCAGCAGCCGGCCCAGCGGCATCCCGAACGGGGCCTCCACGACCCGGACTTCACGTCGCCAGGGTCTCGACGTTCTGCACCAGGGTCGGCGCCCGGCGCACCCCGCGCTGTGACCGCCGTCGCTACGGCCGCCGTCCGCCGGGCTCCGCTGCGGACCGCGGCCGCGGCACCCCGCTCCCTGGTGTGCATGACCGTTCCCCTCCCGTAGTGATCGTGACGCCGTGTCACGGTCACTACGGTCGAGGGACGGCCTGAGAGAACCCTGTGAGACGCCTACAGGCCTCCGGAGAACTCTCTGAGGGTTTGCTTTACTGCGCCGTCAGGCGGGCGATCGCGTCCTCGACGGACAGCTCCTCGCGCTCACCGGTCTTGCGGTCCTTCAGCTCCAGCACGCCCTCGCCGGAGCGGCGGCCGGCCACCAGGATCTGCGGTACGCCGATCAGCTCGGCGTCGGTGAACTTCACGCCCGGAGAGACGCCGGCCCGGTCGTCCACCAGGACGCGGACGCCCGCGGCGGCCAGCTTCTCGGCGACGTCGAGCGCCAGCTCGGTCTGCAGGGCCTTGCCGGCGGCGACGACGTGCACGTCGGCCGGGGCGACCTCCTTGGGCCAGCACAGGCCCTGCTCGTCGGCGGTCTGCTCGGCGAGCGCGGCGACGGCGCGGGAGACACCGATGCCGTAGGAGCCCATGGTGACGCGGACCGGCTTGCCGTTCTGGCCGAGGACGTCGAGCTTGAGGGCGTCGGCGTACTTGCGGCCCAGCTGGAAGATGTGGCCGATCTCGATGGCCCGGTCCAGCTTCAGGCCCGTGCCGCACTTCGGGCAGGGGTCGCCCTCCAGGACCACGACGACGTCCACGTACTCGTCGACCTCGAAGTCACGGCCGGCGACGACGTTCTTGGCGTGCGTGTGCTCCTTGTTGGCGCCGGTGATCCACGCGGTGCCGGGGGCCACGCGCGGGTCGGCGATGTACTTGACCTTCTCGCCCAGACCCTGCGGGCCGACGTAGCCGCGGACCAGGTCCGGGCGGTCCGAGAAGTCCGCCTCGGTGACCATCTCGACCACCGCCGGGGCGAAGTGCTCCTCGACCTTGCCCAGGTCGACCTCGCGGTCGCCGGGCACGCCCACGGCGACGATCTCGCCGTCCACCTTGACCAGCAGGTTCTTCAGCGTGGCGGAGGCGGGGACGCCGAGGGAGGCGGCCAGGGTCTCGATGGTCGGGGTGTCGGGGGTGGGGATCTCCTCGAGCGCGGGCACGGCCGAGCCGTCCACCGGCTTCAGCTCGTAGGCGATCGCCTCGGTGTTCGCCGCGAAGTCGCAGTTCGGGCAGTCCGCGAAGGTGTCCTCGCCGGCCACGGCCGGGGCCAGGAACTCCTCGGACTTGGAGCCGCCCATCGCGCCGGCGGTGGCGGCGACGATGCGGTAGTCGAGGCCGAGGCGCTCGAAAGTGCGCCGGTAGGCCTCGCGGTGCAGGGCGTAGGACCGGGCGAGGCCCTCGTCGTCCAGGTCGAAGGAGTAGGAGTCCTTCATCTGGAACTCGCGGCCGCGCAGGATGCCGGCGCGGGGGCGCGCCTCGTCACGGAACTTGGTCTGGATCTGGTAGAGGATCACGGGCAGGTCCTTGTAGGACGTGCACTGGTCCTTGACCAGGAGGGTGAAGATCTCCTCGTGCGTGGGGCCGAGGAGGTAGTCGCCGCCCCTGCGGTCCTTGAGCCGGAACAGCTCCTGGCCGTACTCGTCCCAGCGGCCGGTCGCCTCGTAGGGCTCGCGGGGCAGCAGGGCGGGGAGCAGCACCTCCTGGGCGCCGATGGCGTCCATCTCCTCGCGGACGATCCGCTCCACATTGGAGAAGACCTTCTTGCCGAGGGGCAGCCAGCTCCAGATGCCGGCGGCGGTGCGGCGGACGTAGCCGGCGCGGACGAGGAGCTTGTGGCTGAGGACCTCGGCGTCCGCCGGGTCGTCGCGCAGCGTCTTCGCCATCAACTGGGACATGCGCTGGACCGGTGCGTTCGCCATGGTTCTCGTACTCCTGCCGGGTAAGGGTGATGGCATAGGAGGTTAGCCGGGCTGGCTGTTCCGGTGGAAATCGGTTAACGCCGACGCAGCGGCAGGGGTGCGCCCATCACGGCGTACGGCTTGGGGGCGCTCGGAAAGTGGACCTGGCGGGCGAGGTCGACATAGCCGAGGGAGTGGTAGAGGCCGCGGGCCGGGCTGTCGGTGTCGATCGCGGAGAGGATCGAGCGGGGTTCGGCGGCGGCGTCGGTGAGGGTGGTGATCAGGCGGCGGCCGATGCCGCGGTTCTGGTGGCCGGGGTGGACGTGCAGCTCGGTGATGACGAAGGAGTCGTCCAGCCAGAAGTCGTTCTGCTGGGCGCGGAGGTAGGGCTCCACGACCGTGGACCACCAGTGGGTACGGGAGTTGGGCATACCGTAGACGAAGCCGATCAACTGTCCCTGGCTGGTGGCGCCGAGGGCTCGTGCGCCGGGGTACTGCATGTGGCGCTGGACGATCTGGCGGCGTACGGCCACCTCGTCGGGGCCCAGTCCGAAGGCGACGGCCTGGACTGCCAAGGCCTCGTCTACGTGGGCTGAGAGGTCCAAGGAGCCGATCACGAGGTCCATGCCGGGAGCGTACAGGGGGCTCAGAAGAGAACGCTCATGAAGGCGCCCACCTCTTGAAAGCCCACTTTGCGGTACGTCCGTCGCGCCGCCGTGTTGAAGTCGTTGACGTAGAGGCTGACGACCGGGGCCACGTCGGCCAGGGCGTAGCGCAGGACCGCTGCCATGCCGGGCGCCGCCAGGCCCCTGCCCCGGTACTCCGGCGCCACCCATACGCCCTGGATCTGGCAGGCCTGGCTCGTCGCCGCGCCGATCTCCGCCTTGAAGGCGACCTTGCCGTGTTCGTCGAGGCGGGCGAAGGAGCGACCGGAGCCGACCAGTTCGGCGACCCGGGCCTGGTAGAGCAGGCCGCCGTCGCCCGCCATGGGCGATACGCCGACCTCCTCGGTGAACATCGCCACGCACGCCGGCATGATCGTCTCCATCTCGTCCTTGCGGATGCGGCGGACGTAGGGATCCGCGGCGATGTCGGCGGGCATACGGTCGGTGACCATGAGGGGCTGGTGGGAGCGGACCTCGCGGGCCGGGCCCCACTGGGGTTCCAGCAGCCGCCACAGTGCGGCGGTGGGTCCGGCGGGCCCGACGATGGAGGAGCAGCGGCGGCCGGCCCTGCGGGCGCGGTCGGCGAAGGCGCGGACGGCGCGCGGGCTGGCGCAGATGGGGACCAGGTTGGCGCCCGCGTAGCAGAGGGACGTGAGCATGCCGTCCTCGTACCAGCCCCACATCTCGCCGCCCAGGCGCCACGGGTCGAGGCCCGCGATCTGCACTCGGGAGGTCACGAAGGCGTTCGCGACCGGCTCGCGGCCGAGGACGGCGAGCGCGGCATCCAGGTCGCTCGGTCCGAGCACCCGTGAGGTGGTCTGGGTCAACACGTACGGGGCCTCACCCTGGGGTTCTGCTGATCTCCGCACTGTACCTGCCGAAATTGTCCGGTGCCGCCCCATGCGCTGCCATGGGCTTTCCGCCCGTGCACTCCGCGCAACTCCCCCGGCGGCGAACCGGGCGACCACCTGCTACGAACTATGCTACAAACGGCGCATGCTGTTGACACCGATACGTTCCGACGCGCGGGAGTGGCCGCGCGAGCAGCTCTCCGAGCTGTTCAGTGAGGGGTTCCCGGCGTTCATCACGGCCGACCGGCTGGTGCCGGAGTACCTGGGCCGGGTCAGGGAGTGGTTCGCCGATCTGGATCTGTTCCTGGCGGACGAGGACGGGGTGCCGGTCGCCGGGGGCTGGGGGGTGCCGATCCGCTGGGACGGGACGGTCGAGGGGCTGCCCTCGGGGTACACGCAGGCCCTGGTCCGAGCGGTCGAGGGCCGGGAGGAGGGCGTCGCGCCGGACACACTGGTGATCTGCGGGGCGGTGGTGGCGCCCGCGCTGCAGGGGCGCGGGCTGGCGGGGCGGACGCTGACCGCACTGCGGGAGGCGGCACGGGATGCCGGGCTGGGGCGCGTGCTGGCCCCGGTGCGGCCGACGACCAAGGCGCGGTATCCGCTGACGCCGATCGAGTCGTTCCTGACCTGGCGGCGCGACGACGGGTCCGCCCTCGATCCCTGGGTCCGTACGCACGAGCGGCTGGGGGCGAGAATCCTGGCGCCGGCTCCGGCGTCGCAGACGATGACCGGCACGGTCGCCGAGTGGGAGGGCTGGACCGGACTGGTCTTCCCCGAGTCCGGCGACTACGTGATCCCGGACGGGCTGAGTCTGCTGCGCATCGACCGGGACGCGGACGAGGGCGTGTACCAGGAGCCCAACATCTGGATGCGCCACCACTGAAGGGTGCGGAGGTCCGGGAGGAGTCCCCGGACCTCGCGACGCCTGGGGCCGGGGTGTCAGCCCGCGACCGAGACGGACGGCTCGCCGGAGGTGACGCCGTCGGCCTCCATCTGCTCGGCGAGCTTCATGGCCTCCTCGATGAGGGTCTCCACGATCTTGGACTCGGGGACGGTCTTGATGACCTCGCCCTTGACGAAGATCTGGCCCTTGCCGTTGCCGGAGGCGACACCGAGGTCGGCCTCGCGGGCCTCGCCGGGGCCGTTCACGACGCAGCCCATGACGGCGACGCGCAGCGGGACCTCCATGCCGGTCAGGCCCGCCGTGACCTCCTCGGCCAGCTTGTAGACGTCCACCTGGGCGCGGCCGCAGGACGGGCAGGAGACGATCTCCAAGCCGCGCTGCTTGAGGTTCAGGGACTCCAGGATCTGGAGGCCGACCTTGACCTCCTCGACCGGCGGCGCCGACAGGGAGACGCGGATGGTGTCGCCGATGCCCTGGGAGAGCAGGGCGCCGAAGGCGACCGCCGACTTGATCGTGCCCTGGAAGGCCGGGCCCGCCTCGGTGACGCCGAGGTGGAGGGGGTAGTCGCTCTGGGCGGCGAGCTGGCGGTAGGCCTCGATCATCACGACCGGGTCGTTGTGCTTGACCGAGATCTTGATGTCGCGGAAGTCGTGCTCCTCGAAGAGCGACGCCTCCCACAGGGCGCTCTCGACCAGGGCCTCGGGGGTCGCCTTGCCGTACTTCTGGAGCAGGCGGCGGTCCAGTGAGCCGGCGTTGACGCCGATGCGGATCGGGGTGCCGTGGTCCTTGGCGGCCCTGGCGATCTCCTTGACCTTGTCGTCGAACTGCTTGATGTTGCCCGGGTTGACGCGGACGGCGGCGCAGCCGGCCTCGATGGCCGCGAACACGTACTTCGGCTGGAAGTGGATGTCCGCGATGACCGGGATCTGGGACTTGCGGGCGATGGTCGCGAGGGCGTCGGCGTCGTCCTGGGTGGGACAGGCGACGCGGACGATCTGGCAGCCGGAGGCCGTCAGCTCGGCGATCTGCTGGAGGGTGGCGCCGATGTCGGACGTACGGGTCGTGGTCATCGACTGGACCGAGACGGGTGCGTCTCCGCCGACCGCCACGGATCCGACCTGGATCTGCCGGCTCTTCCGGCGCTCGGCGAGCTTGGTCGGAACGGACGGCATGCCGAGAGAAATCGCAGTCATCTGCTGTGCAACCCCAAGTCGTGGATCAAGGTCCGGTCCCGTGAACAGCGGGCTCCAGGCTTCGAGATTACGACACCGACCGTGGCGTCAGCACATCCCGCCCGTCAAACCCACTCGATTGAAGGCGGCCCGGACCAGAGGGTCCCGGGCCGCCTCGAACGTCGGATGGCTAGGAGATTTTCACTGGGTTAACCACATCCGCGATCAGCACCAGGACGGTGAAGCAGACGAAGATCCCGGCCACCACGTAGGCCACCGGCATCAGCTTGGCCACGTCGAACGGACCGGGGTCGGGCCGGCGCAGCACCCGTGCCAGGTTCCGCCTGAGGGACTCCCACAGGGCGCCCGCGATGTGCCCGCCGTCGAGCGGAAGCAGCGGGAGCATGTTGAACAGGAACAGGGAGAGGTTGAAACCGGCGACCACGAACACGGCCATGGCCAGCTGCTGCGAGGCCGGGATGTCCAGCGTGGCGATCTCTCCGGTGACCCGGGCCGCGCCGACGATGCCCATCGGGGAGTCCGGCTCGCGCGGGCCGTCACCGAAGGCCGCGTCCCACAGGGCGGGGATCTTGCCGGGCAGGGCGACGAGCGAGTCGACGGCGTCGCCGACCCGGTCGGTCATCCAGGTCACGGACTGGCCGAAGTCCTGCTTGACGACGCCGCGGGCCGGGGTGAAGCCGAGGAAGCCGGCCTTGACGTACTCGCCCTGGATGTAGACGCCGCTGGAGTCCTTCTTGTTGACCTGGTTGGTGGCGATCTTCGCGTGCAGGGTCAGCTCCTGGCCCTTGCGGTCGACGACGATCGCCACGTCCTTGCCGGCACTCTCGCGGATGCGGTCCGAGAGGGTGTTCCAGTCACCGGTCGGCACGCCGCCGAACGAGACGATCTTGTCGCCCGCCTTCACGCCGGCGTTCGCGGCCGGGGAGGCCTGGTCGGACTTCTTGCAGCTGTCGCGGTGCTGGCTCTGCGCGATCACACAGGGCGAGACGGACTCGACGCTGGTGGTCTCCTGCTGGATGCCGAATCCCATCAGCACGGTGAGGAACAGGCCGACCGCGAGGATCAGGTTCATGAACGGGCCGGCGAACATGACGATGACGCGCTTCCACGGCTTGCGCGTGTAGAACATGCGCGTCTCGTCGCCCGGCTCCAGTTCCTCGAAGGCCGCCGAGCGGGCGTCCTCGATCATGCCGCGCCACGGTGAGGTGGAGCGGGCGGAGACCCGGCCGGCGTCGTCGGGCGGGAACATGCCGATCATGCGGATATAGCCGCCGAGCGGGATGGCCTTGATGCCGTACTCGGTGTCGCCCTTCCTGCGCGACCAGACGGTCGGGCCGAAACCGACCATGTACTGGGGGACGCGGATGCCGAAGAGCTTGGCCGTGGACAGGTGCCCCAGCTCGTGCCACGCGATCGAGACGAGCAGGCCCACCGCGAAGACCACTATGCCGAGGATGAACATCAAGGTCGTCATGCACGCGCCTCCGCGGTCCGGTCTGTCAGTTCGCGCGCCCGGGCCCTCGCCCAGGTCTCCGCTTCGAGGACGTCCGACACGGTGAGTGAAGTTCCCGTGACCGGGGTGCCGTGCTCCTCGACCACCCGGGTGACGGTATCCATGATGCCGTTGAAGGGCAGTGCGCCGGTGCGGAAGGCCTCGACGCACTCCTCGTTGGCCGCATTGAACACCGCCGGGGCCGTGCCCGCGAGCTGCCCCACGTGCCGGGCGAGGTTCACCGAGGGGAAGGCCTCGTTGTCCAGGGGGAAGAACTCCCAGGTGGAGGCCTTGCTCCAGTCGAAGGCGGGTGCGGCGTCCGGGACGCGCTCGGGCCAGCCCAGACCGATGGCGATGGGCCCGCGCATGTCGGGGGGCGTCGCCTGGGCGATCGTGGATCCGTCGGTGAACTCGACCATCGAGTGAACATACGACTGGGGGTGCACGACGACCTCAATGCGGTCGAAGGGAATGTCGTAGAGGAGATGTGCCTCGATGACTTCCAGGCCCTTGTTGACCAGGGTGGCCGAGTTGATCGTGATCACCGGGCCCATCGCCCAGGTGGGGTGCGCCAGGGCGTCCTCGACGGCGACGTGCGCCAGCTGTGCCTTCGTACGGCCGCGGAAGGGGCCGCCGGAGGCGGTGACGACCAGTTTGCGCACGTCGGCGCGGGTGCCGCAGGCCAGGGCCTGGAAGAGCGCGGCATGCTCGGAGTCGACCGGGATGATCTGCCCGGGCTTGGCGAGCGACTTGACCAGCGGGCCGCCGACGATCAGCGACTCCTTGTTGGCGAGCGCGAGGGTGCGGCCCGCCTCCAGGGCGGCCAGCGTGGGAGCGAGGCCGATGGACCCCGTGATGCCGTTGAGCACGGTGTGGCAGTCGGAGGCGGCGGCCTGCGTGGCCGCGTCCGGTCCGGCGAGGATCTCGGGGAGCGGCTCCCCGGCGCCGTACTGCTCGGTCAGTGCCCCGCGCAGGGCCGGTACGGCGTCCTCGCGGGCGACTGCCACGGTCCGCACCCGCAGGCGGTGCGCCTGCTCGGCGAGGAGGGCGGTCCGGCCGCCGTTCGCGGAGAGGGCGGTGACCCGGAAGCGGTCGGGGTTGCGGAGCACGAGGTCGACGGCCTGGGTTCCGATGGACCCGGTGGAGCCGAGGATCACCACGTCCTTGGGGCCGTCGCCCGCGAGGGGGTCGTAGACGAGGTGCGGGTCGGCGAGGGGTGCCGGACTGGCGGGACTGTCGGTCATCCCCCCATTGTTGCCGCAAGCCGCGGCCGCCAGGACAGGGCATCCCTCGGGCGGGTGCGTTAACAGCTTTCATCGCCCGATGGGATGGTTTTCCCTTTGTGAAGTCTCAGTGAAGATCATGTGATAACACTTCAGTCGGGCCAATGGACGACCGGCCCATGAACGAACACTCGCGGACGACATCCTGGGGGGATCTCTCCATGCGTACTGTGCGCATTCGCGCTGCCCTGCCCGCGCTCGCGGGCGCGGCCCTGCTCACCGGCACCCTGCTCAGCACCCCGGCCCAGGCGGCCGGCGGAGTGCACATCCACCACGTCTGGTTCGACAGCCCGGGCTCGGACAACCGCTCCAACAAGAGCCTCAACGCCGAGTGGGTGCAGATCAAGAACTCCGGCAGCTCGGCCGTCTCGCTCAAGGGCTGGGTCCTCAAGGACACCTCGAACCACAAGTACGTCTTCCCGAACGTCAAGATCGGCGCCGGGAAGTACATGAAGATCCACACCGGCAGCGGCTCGGACACCACGTCGGACAAGTACCAGGACCGCCGTGCCTACGTCTGGAACAACGACAAGGACACGGCCACGCTGACCAGGGCGAGCGGCACCAAGGTCGACTCCTGCTCCTGGACGACGCGGGATCCGAGCGACAAGTACTGCTGAGCGGCGACGCGCGCAATCACCGGGTCCGGCCGCAAGGCGCCGGAACGACAGCCCGACGGGCGGGCAAATCGCGCGCCTTCGGCCGCCGGGGATGACATCCTTCCCGTCGGGCCTGGCAAGCAGGGCCCCACGGGGAGGAGTCACCACGATGAACCGCACACGCACGACCGCCGCCGTCCTGGCCACGGCAGGGCTCGTCACCGCCGCCCAACTCGGGCTCGGCACCGCCGCGTCGGCCGCGACGCAGGCGCCGAAGAGCAGCGGCTGCCCGATCGACCTGGTCTATCCGAGCCGCTTCTACGTCGACTCGCACGGCTGGGTGACCAACGGCGGCCTCTACTTCGGCATCAAGAACAAGAGCACCAGCAAGAGCTTCAAGAAGGTGACGTTCACCGTCACCGACGTCAAGAACATCCGCTTCGGCACGGCCAAGGCCAAGGGCGGCAAGGTCACCAAGAACACGACGAAGACGGTGTCCGTGTACACGACGACGCTCAAGAAGAAGGCGAGCCTCGGGGTGAAGGTGCCCACGCACCTGCTCAACACCCACTCCTACAAGGTGAAGTTCACCCTGAAGGGCACGGGCTGGAACTGCGCCTCGAACCAGGGCACCTGGGGCGTCTGAGCCCCAGCTGCCCTGCGGTCCGCGGGAGCGGCCCGGGTCCTGTCGTCGGACTAGGCGCCGTAGGGGCGCCGCTCGTTCTCTCGTGCGGACGGTCCGGGGGTCGCATCGGCGATCCACGGGCCGTCCCCGGACGGGTCGACGATCCCCTGCTCCAGCCACTCGTAGGCCCCGCCGAGCACGCCCTTGACCACCTTGCGGTCGAGGTCGTCGGTGTTGGCCCACAGCCGGTTGAAGAGTTCCTCGACGCGGAGGCGGGACTGGCGGCAGAACGCGTCGGCGAGCTGGTAGGCCTCGCGGCCGTGCTCGCCCTCGCCGCGCAGCCGCTCGGCGCGCACACAGGCCGCGCTCATCGCGAACAGCTCAGCGCCGATGTCCACGACCCGGCCGAGGAAGCCCTGCTTGGTCTCCATCCGGCCCTGCCAGCGGGACATCGCGTAGAAGGTGGAGCGGGCCAGCTTGCGGGCGTGCCGCTCCACATAGCGCAGATGGCCGGAGAGGTCGGTGTCACGCTTGAACTCGCTGTACGAGGAGGGCAGTTGGCCAGGACCGGCGACCAGTTTCGGCAGCCACTTGGCGTAGAAGAGGCCCGCGTTCGCGCCCGCCTTCGCCTTGTCCGACAGGGACTTGTCGGGGTCGATGAGATCGCCGGCGACCGAGAGGTGGGCGTCGACGGCCTCGCGGGCGATGAGCAGGTGCATGATCTCCGTCGAGCCCTCGAAGATCCGGTTGATGCGCAGGTCGCGCAGGATCTGCTCGGCCGGCACGGACCGTTCGCCGCGCGCCTTCAGGGACTCGGCCGTCTCGTAGCCCCGGCCGCCGCGGATCTGGACCAGTTCGTCGGCCATCAGCCAGGCCATCTCGGAGCCGTAGAGCTTGGCGAGGGCGGCTTCGATGCGGATGTCGTTGCGGTCCTCGTCGGCCATCTGCGAGGAGAGGTCGAGGACGGCCTCCAGGGCGAAGGTGGTGGCCGCGATGAAGCTGATCTTGGAGCCGACGGCCTCGTGCAGCGCGAGCGGCTTGCCCCACTGCTCCCGCTCCGCCGCCCACTCGCGAGCGATCTTCAGGCACCACTTGCCCGAGCCGGCGCACATCGCGGGCAGCGACAGCCGACCGGTGTTGAGGGTGGTGAGCGCGATCTTCAGGCCCGCACCCTCGGGGCCGATGCGGTTCGCGGCCGGGACCCGGACCTGGTGGAAGCGGGTGACGCCGTTCTCGATGCCGCGCAGGCCCATGAAGGCGTTGCGGTTCTCCACGGTGACGCCCTCGGAGCCGGCCTCCACCACGAAGGCGGTGATGCCGCCCTTGTGCCCCTCGGACTTCGGCACGCGTGCCATGACGACGAGCAGGTCCGCGACCACCCCGTTGGTGGTCCACAGCTTCACCCCGTCGAGGACGTAGTCGTCGCCCTCCGGGACGGCGGTCGTCGCGAGGCGCGCCGGGTCGGAGCCGACGTCCGGCTCGGTGAGCAGGAAGGCGGAGATGTCGGTGCGGGCGCAGCGGGGCAGGAAGGCGTCCTTCTGCTCCTGGGTGCCGAAGAGCTTGAGCGGCTGCGGTACGCCGATCGACTGATGGGCGGAGAGCAGGGCGCCGACCGCGGGGCTCGCCGAGCCGACCAGGGCGAGGGCCTTGTTGTAGTACAGCTGGGTGAGGCCGAGACCGCCGTACTTGGGGTCGATCTTCATGCCGAGCGCGCCGAGTTCCTTCAGGCCCGCGACGACCTCGTCGGGGATGCGTGCCTCGCGCTCGATGCGGGCGGAGTCGATCGCCGACTCGCAGAAGTCGCGCAGTTTGGCGAGGAACTCCTCGCCACGGCGCACGCTCTCGGCTTCCGGCAGCGGGTGGGGATGGATGAGGTCGAGCCGGAAGCGCCCGAGAAACAGCTCCTTGGCGAAGCTGGGCTTGCGCCAGTCCTGTTCCCGGGCGGCCTCCGCCACCTGCCGGGCCTCGCGTTCGGAGACGGTGGTGCGTTGGGTGGTGGGGGCGGACATGAGGCTCACCTCGCCGCGAAGAGGATGATGGGGGACCGTTCGTTACCGATCGGTGCTACTGGATCGTTGGTACCCGAAACGGGCCGACCCCACCACCCCTCGCGCGTCCGTTCAGCGGATGATTCAGCCGATCTCCACCGAGTAGGACTTGGTGTCGAGGCGGCCGGAGCCCTTGAACACCTCGGTTCCGGACTCGATGCCGGAGACGTACTTGTCGTTGCCGAGCAGCTTGCGCCTGACGAGTGCCTGCGTGAAGTCGTCGAGGTCGAGCGTGGCGCTCGTGGTGTTCGTCCGGCGGACGAAGGAGTACACCTTCCAGCCGATGTCGCCCTGGTAGATGTCCCACATCGAGCCGCCGAGGCTGACGCTGCCGTACTTGGTGCCGAGCGGTCCCGCACCGCCCTGCCGGTTGAGCCAGATCATGACCTCGTCGGTGGGCCGGTCCTGCCAGTCGGCATCGCTCTTGGCGTGCAGCCAGAGGTCGTAGACGACGTTCATGGTGCCCGGGTCGGAGCTGAGGGAGAAGTTCCACCTGGCGGTGACCTTCTTGCGGTCGCCGACCCGGAGCGGCAGCCCGGTGGACGCCTTGTCGGCCTTCCAGCCCCAGTGCCAGCCGAGGACCGTACTGGCGTACGACTTGACGTCGGAGTCCTTGCCCTTGCTGTTGGTGGCCCAGGTGTAGTCCGTCCCCCAGGAGATGGTGGAGCCGGATGCCGGGTTGTCCCAGACGCACTGGGCACCGGTGCCCTTGTCCTGGCCCCAGAGGTTGTTGTTGACGTAGTACTTGCCGAGCGTGACGGTGTCGAAGGCCGTGCACTTCCTGCTCGACTCGCCGGCCTGCGCCACGGTGACGCCCGCGGCGGCCGCCAGGGCGACCGAGGCCGACAGGATCGTCTTCGTCTTCTTCGACAGGCGCGGTCTGCGATGTTGCATCGGGGGTCCTTCCGGGGGACGGTTCGTCTACCGCCTCCCTGTCGTCACCGCCCTGCCGAAAGGTTGCCCGCGCACTGGCTCCGGAAAAGGTGTCGAAGCGCTTCGACAACCTATGGACACCCACCTCCGCTGGGGCTACTGTCAATACACCCTCACTCGCCCCCGTCAGCAATGCGCAGTGTCGAAGCGCTTCACAAAGCTTGGAGAGCTGGATGGTCACCCTCGCCGAGGTCGCCCAGCACGCCGGAGTCTCGGCGAGCACGGTGAGCTATGTCCTCAGCGGCAAGCGGTCCATCTCCACGACCACCCGGCAGCGCGTCGAGCAGAGCATCCGGGAGCTCGGCTACCACCCCAACGCGGGCGCACGCGCCCTGGCGAGCAACCGGTCGAACATCATCGCGCTGATGATCCCGCTGCGCACCGACATGTACGTGCCGGTGATGATGGAGATCGCCATCGCGGTGGCCACCACGGCCCGCACGCACGGGTACGACGTCCTGCTGCTCACCGGCGAGGAGGGCCCCGACGCGGTGCGCCGGGTCACCGGCAGCGGGCTGGCCGACGCGATGATCCTGATGGACGTCGAACTGGAGGACGAGCGGCTGCCGCTGCTGCGCAGCACCGACCAGCCGTCCGTGCTGATCGGCCTGCCCGCCGACACCACCGGCCTGACCTGCGTCGACCTGGACTGGACCGCGACCGGCGCGCTGTGCGTGGAACACCTCTCGGGACTCGGTCACCGTGACATCGCTGTCATCGGTGAGGCCCCGGCCGTCTACGAGCGGCACACCGGCTTCGCCGAGCGCACCCTGGACGGACTCCGCTCCCGCGCCCGCGAGGCGGGCGTGCGGGTGCTGCACCGCCCGTGCGGGGGCGGGTACGACGCGATGGCCGTGACCCTGGCCCGGATCCTCGACGAGCGCCCGGGGACCACCGGGTTCGTCGTGCAGAACGAGTCCGCGGTGGAGCCGCTGCTCGCGCTGCTGCGCCAGCAGGGCCGGGCCGTGCCCGAGGACGTGTCCGTGGTCGCGATCTGCCCGGACCAGGTCGCCGTCCAGACCTCGGTACGGCTGACCTCGGTGGCCGTCCCCGCACAGGAGATGGGCCGGCACGCCGTGGAGCACCTGGTGGCCAAGCTGGACGGGCAAGGCAGCGACGAGGTCGTGCTGATCACGCCCGAGCTGACGGTACGGGCGAGTTCGGGACCGGCGCCCGCCGCGTCCTGACGTACCCCCTTCTCACCGCCTCGCGCCTGCGGGGCACACCTCTGCCTGCTGTCCCTGTCTGCACTCCTTACCTCAGGAGCATGCCCGTGAACCAGCCTGCCGGAATCCAGCCCAAGGCCAGCCTCGCGCAGTCCTCCCCCACCGTCGGCACCTTCCGTGAGCGGGACGGCGCGCTGGAGTGGAGCGGCCGTCAGGAGACGGTGCGGATCGAGCCGTGGGGTCCGGACGCGGTCCGGGTGCGCGCCCGCCTCGGCGGCCCGGTGCTGGAGGATCTGCCGGGCGCGCTCCTGGACTCCCCGCCGGCCCCCGCGAGCACCGTCAAGATCGCTGAAGATCAAGGCCGGTTGACGGTCGGCGCACTCACCGTCGAGGTGACCGGAGAGGGCCTGATCCGCTTCCTGCGCACCGACGACGGCTCGGAACTGCTCGCCGAGGAGCGCGCCCACTTCTGGTGGCCGGGCTCGCGTCTGTACACGGCCGTCGGCAACGGCCACCACCGACTGGAGCAGCGGTTCTCCGCCTACGAGGGCGAGAGGCTGTACGGCCTGGGCCAGCACCAGCACGGCCGGCTGGACCAGAAGGGCCTGGTGCTGGACCTGGTGCAGCGCAACGCCGAGGTGAGCGTGCCGGTGCTGGTCTCCAGCCGGGGCTACACCCTGCTGTGGAACAACCCGGCGATCGGCCGGGTGGAGCTGGCCGCCAACGGCACCCGCTGGGTGGCCGACTCGGCCCGGCAGCTGGACTACTGGATCACCGCGGGCGCGCCGGCCGACGGCCAGCGCGCCTACACCGCCGTGACCGGGCGTTCGCCGATGCTCCCGGAGTGGGCCGCGGGCTTCTGGCAGTGCAAGCTGCGCTACCGCACCCAGGACGAACTCCTTGCCGTGGCACGGGAGTACAAGCGCCGGGGCCTGCCGATCTCCGCGATCGTGTGCGACTTCTTCCACTGGACCCACCTCGGCGAGTGGAGGTTCGATCCGAAGGAGTGGCCCGACCCCGCGGCGATGGTCCGTGAGCTGGACGAGCTGGGCATCAAGCTGGTCGTGTCCGTGTGGCCGTCGGTGTCGCCGCTGTCCGAGAACCACGCGCTCATGGAGCAGCGCGGCCACTTCATCGGCACCCAGTACGGCCCGATGGCGCACGCCGACTGGCCGGACAAGGGGGTCGACTCCACCGTCCAGGTGGCCTTCTACGACGCCACGAACCCCGAGGCACGGGAGTTCGTGTGGTCCCGCGTCCGGGACAACTACCTCGCGCCGTACGGCATCACGGCCTTCTGGCTGGACGCCTGCGAGCCGGAGCTGAAGCCGGGCTTCCCGGAGAACCTGCGCTACTGGGCGGGCCCGGGTCTGGAGGTCGGCAACCTCTACCCGCGCGAGAACGCCCGCACCTTCCACGAGGGTCTGCTGGCGGCGGGCGAGACGGACGTGGTCACGCTGAACCGCTCGGCGTGGGCGGGCAGCCAGCGGTACGGCGCGGCCCTGTGGTCCGGTGACATCGGCACCGACTTCGCGACGCTGCGCCGCCAGATCGCGGCCGGCCTCAACACCGCGCTGTCCGGGATCCCCTGGTGGAACACCGACATCGGCGGCTTCCACGGCGGCGACCCGAGCGACCCGGCGTACCGCGAGGTGATGATCCGCTGGTTCCAGTTCGGCGCGCTGTCCCCGCTGATGCGCCTGCACGGCTTCCGCGACCCGGGCCTGCCGCTCGGCCCCGACATGACCGGCGGCCCGAACGAGGTGTGGGCGTACGGCGAGGAGGCCGCCGGCGTCCTGGAGCGGTACCTGCGGCTGCGCGAGCGCCTCAGGCCGTACGTCCTGCGGGTCATGCGGGAGGCCCACGAGGAGGGCCTGCCGGTGATGCGCCCACTGTTCCTGGAGTTCCCCGACGACCAGGCGGCCTGGTCGGTCGACGATGCCTACCTCTTCGGCCCGGACCTGCTGGTCGCCCCGGTGCTGACCGCGGGCGCCACGGCCCGTACGACGTACCTGCCTGCGGGCGCGCGCTGGACGGACGCCTGGACGGGTGAGACGTACGAGGGCGGTACGGCCGTGACGGTGGACGCTCCGCTGGACCGCATCCCGCTGTTCCTGCGGGACGGCGTGGAACTTCCGGTCACCGGGTGAGCGCGGGAGAGGGGCCGGCCCGCACGGGACCGGCCCCTCTCCGCTGCTGCGCGGCTCAGCTGCTGCTGACGCCGTAGCTGTTGGTGGCGAAGTCGAGCCCGCCGGACGACGAGGTGATCTCGAAGCCGAACTGCAGGTCACCGATGGTCACGTCGCCGAACCAGCCCTTGGTGTCCTTGATCCACTTCAGGATGGGCAGGACGTTCACGGTGCCGGAGCTGGAGTTGGAGCTGCGCACGAAGGAGAACACGTCGTTGGAGCCGTTGTTGCCCTTGTAGACGGTCCAGGTGGAGCCGCCGAGGGTCAGGGAGCCCTGCGAGGTGCCGAGCGGCCCGACGGCCCCGGTCTTGTTGACCCAGAGCATGACCTCGTACTTGTGGGCGGTGTCCCAGATGTCGTACGACGTGTTGTACGCGCCGGACGACGGCACGGTGACGTTGTAGCTGCTGGTGAGCGAGGACAGGGAGGTGATCGACTTGTTGATCACCTTCTTGGCGTTGGGGTACGACTTGATACCGCCGGTGCCGGGGTGGTTCGCCCAGACGCCCCAGCTGGTGCCGGAGTTGGCCCAGATGCACTGGCTGCCGGCGCCGGAGCCCCAGATGTTGTTGTAGAGCGTGTAGCCGTTCAGCGTGGTGTTGCCCCACTGGTCGCAGGAGCTCCAGACCGCGGCGGACGCGGGCGCCGAGGCGAGGCCGACGGTGGCGCCGAGGGCGAGTGCGGGGGCGATCAGGGCCTTCGCGACCCTGCTCGGCGTGCTTGTTGCCATGGTGTCCCTTCCATGGGTGGGGGGAGTTCCCCGGGTCACCGCGGCCCCAGGGTGAGGACGCGGTCTTCTCCGGCGACGAGGTCCAGGGGTTCGGCGCCGGCGGAAGTACGCAGTTCGATGCGGTGGGTGCGGCCGGGCCTGACGACGGCTCGGGCACCGTCCGGGGACCAGCTGAGGTCGATCTCCGCCCCGAACCGGGTGCGTACGCCCCTGAGTTCGCCCTGTCGGCAGGCGTCCGGAACGGCCGGCAGCAGGACGAGCCGGTCCGGCGTGGACTGCACGAGCATCTCGATCAGCACGGCCGGGAGGGTGTGCGCGGCGTCCGCGTTGTAGACGTCCCGGTGCGGGTAGTGGGCGCTCATCAGGGAGGCGTGGAAGAAGTCGCCCGCCAGGACCTCGCGCAGGGCATGCCCGACCCGGTCGGCGTCCCCGAGCCGGGCGGCGATCAGGGCGTGGTGCAGATGGCCGTGGGCCGAGTGGTTCTCCGCGCCGCGCAGTTCGAGGGCGCGGTGGGCGGCTGCGGCCAGCTCCGGGGTGTCGTAGGGGTTGATCTGGTCGAGGGGCCAGACGCCGTAGAGATGGCTGAGGTGGCGGTGGTCGTAGGTGTCGTCCAGGCCGGGCCAGGCCCATTCGGCGAGGGCGCCGTCGGCATTGGTCCGGTGCGGGGGCAGGCGGTCGGCCAACGCCCGCCATGCCGGGGCCCGTTCGGGGTGGTAGCGGGCGGCGGTGTGCAGGGCGTGCCGCGCGGCGGAGAGGTCCATGGCCGCGTTGAGTGCGCCCCGGCTCGCGTTCGCGGGACGGTTCTCGGGCGAGTAGGACGGGACGACGACGAGGTGGCCGTCGGCGTCGGTGCGGGTGAGGAAGTCCTCGTAGAACGTGGCGATCTCGGCGAGGACGGCGGCCGTGCGCGGATCCTGTGCGCCACGGGTCTCGTCGTGGTCGGCCAGCGGCTTGAGCAGCCAGTCGGCGCCGGCCGTCCACAGGTGCAGCGGGTATTCGCGGCTGAAGTGGTACGACAGTCCGGACTCGCCGTCGGTGTGGGCGGGCGCGACGACGCCCCTCGCACCGAAGACCGAACGGGCGTTGTCCTGCCAGTCCGGGAGCTGACGGTGGATCAACGAGGCGTGTGCTTCGGTCACTTCGGGCAGGGCGGCGGTCACCGCCGAGGCGGTCTGGAGGTTGAGGTTGGCGTCCGTGGTGAACGCCCCGGACCAGGCGGTGTTCCAGTCGCCGGTCCACAGGCCGGTCAGGCGGGGCGGGAACAGGCCGCTGCTGGAGAGCAGGTGGTAGCGGCCGGCGGCGAAGAGCCGTTCCGGCAGGGCCGTGCTGTGCGGACGGTCGAGGAGTGCCGAGCCGGGCAGGGCACGGTCGGCGGGGTCGGCGCCGAGGTCGAGGGTGACCCGCTGGTAGGCGGTGCGGTGGCGGGCCAGATGGCGGCCGAGGAGCCCGCCGTACGGCCGCTCGCCGCTCCCGAGGAGATCGCGCAGCTCCCGGCCCTCGGCATCGACGTCCAGCTCGCCGGTGTGGCGGCGTACCCGGGTCAGCAGCAGCACCGGGCCGGCGCCGGTGACGCGGACACCGGGCGGGACAAGTTCGGCGTTGCCGCCGAAGGCCGCGACCAGGGTCACGCCGGTGTAGGCGTGGTCGCTGTCCGGGTAGCGGGCGCGCAGGCTCAGCAGGGCGCCCTCGGGGGTCAGGAGCGCGCCGTGGCCGACGCCCAGGCCGGGCGGGGCGCCCGGGAGCCGGTGGTCCAGGGTGACGACCAGATCCGCCGCCGCGACCTCCTGCACGATCACGTCGTCCGCGCGGGAGACGAAGACGCGGCTGCTCCAGTCGGCGCAGGCGGCGGTGGCCTCGCCGGTGGCGAAGTCGACGGCCCGGCGGTAGCCGCGCACGGGGGCGGCCGGCCTGCGCAGCCGTATCTGGAAGGCAGGATGGAAGGGCTGTACCCACTGGAGGGGGCGGTCGTCGGTGAAGCCCTCGGCCGCGGTGAGGTCTCCGGCGAGCATCCGGTCCTGGAGGGCGCGGAGTTCGGCGGCGAGCCGGGGCGGCCGAGCGTGTTCGCTGCCGTTGGGGCGGACCAGGGTGTGCTGGGTGACGATGACACGGTCGTCGTTCGGATCACCGAACACAAGGGCGCCGTGGTGGCCGTTGCCGCTCAGGAAGGCGTCCTCCCAGCGGGCGGCGGGGACCGGCTCCCAGGTGCCGTGGACGGGGAGGTGGCTCATGACCGCAGCACCGCCACGCCGTAACGGCCGAGGGTGACCGGGCCGGCGGCGGTCGTGTCCCCGAGCAACTCGTGGTGCGTGCCCGGGACGTCGACGGCGACCGGCTCGCGCCCGTGGTTGAGGAGGAACAGCAGCTCGCCCCGGCGTACGGCCTCGACGCCCGCCGGAAGCCCGTCGAGCACCGGGCGGGCGCCCGCCTCGGTGGTGATCCGGGCGAGCAGGGTGCGCAGCGCCTCCGGTTCGGGGAGCGTGGAGACGTACCAGGCGCGCCCCCTGCGCAGCACGGCGGGCAGCCCGTCCAGCTCTCCGCCTTTGTACGGCACGGTCTCGGCGGCGCCGGGTCCCGGTTCGATCTCCTCCGACCACAGGGTGCCGCGGAAGCCGTCGCAGGCCACGGTCTCCCCCGCCTCCAGCGGCCACCATTCGTGCAGGGTGCGGATGCCGAACAGCTCGCGCAGCCGGGCGTCCATGCCGCCGGGCCTGACCCGGTCGTCCTGGTCGGCGATGCCCGTGAGGAAGCCGCAGACCAGGGTCCCGCCGTCGCGGACGTAGGCGAGGAGGTTGTCGACCGCGGTGTCCGTGAGGAGGTAGAGCTGCGGTACGAGCACGCACGTGTAGCCGGACAGGTCGTGCTCCGGGTGGGCGAAGTCGGTGGCCAGGTGGGACTCCCACAGGGCCCGGTGCCAGGCGTTCAGGACGTCCGGCAGATCGACCTCGGTGGACAGCCGGCCCTCGTGGGCGCCGGCCCACCAGGAGTGCCAGTCGTGCAGGATCGCGATCTCGGCGCGGCTGTGCTGCCCGGCCACCTGGGGTCCGATCCGGGCGAGTTCGTTGCCGAGCTGCCTGACCTCCTGGTACGTACGGCCCTGCTCCCCCGCGTGGCCCACCATCCCGGAGTGGAACTTCTCGGCGCCCTGCCGGGACTGGCGCCACTGGAAGTAGCAGACGGCGTCGGCGCCCCGGGCGACGGCCTGGAAGGACCAGAGCCGGTTGAGACCGCGCGGCTTGGGATGGTTCACCCCGCGCCAGTTGACGGGTCCGGCGGCTTGTTCCATGAGCATCCAGGGGCCGCGCGCCTGCGAACGGGTGAGGTCCTGCACCAGGGCCCCGCGCTGGGCGCCGAGCGGATCGCGCGGATCGGGATAGAGGTCGACGGAGACGACATCCTCCTCCTCCGCCCAGCGCCAGGCGTCCTGTCCGAACCACAGCGGCATGAAGTTGGTGGTCACCGGGAGACGGGGGGTGTGCCGGCGGACGATGTCCCGCTCGGCGGTGCAGCACTCCAGGAGCATGTCGGAGGTGAAGCGGCGGAAGTCCAGCACCTGGCCCGGGTTGTTCAGGTAGTGCGCGTGGCGCGGGGGCAGGATCCCGTCCCAGGTGTCGTAGCCCTGGCTCCAGAAGGCGGTGCCCCAGGCGGAGTTGAGGGCGTCCAGGGTGCCGTGCCGCTCCCGCAGCCACCGCCGGAAGGCCGCGGCCGCCTCGTCGCCGTAGTCGAAGGTGCAGTACTCGTTGTTGATGTGCCACATCGTGAGGGCCGGGTGGGCGGCGTACCGGGCGGCCAGGTCCTCGGTGATGGCGGCGGCGTGACGGCGGTAGGTGGCACTGGAGTGCGAGAAGTGCTGCCGGCCGCCCCACCACTCGATCCGACCGTCCGCGTCCCTGGGCAGGGTGTCGGGGTGCAGCCGGCCCAGCCAGGGCGGCGGGGAGGAGGTCGGGGTGGCGAGGACGACGCCGATGCCGTTCTCGTGCAGCAGATCCATCAGCCGGTCCAGCCAGCCGAACTCCCTTCTCCCCGGCTCGGGTTCGAGCCGCGACCAGGAGAAGACCCCGAGGGTCACGGAGTTGACCCCGGCGTCCCGCATCAGCCGGACGTCCTCGTGCCAGGTCTCCTCGGGCCACTGCTCGGGGTTGTAGTCACCCCCGAAGAGGATGCGGCCGCGGGTGGCGTCGGCGAGGGTCGGTTTCATATGGGCTCCCCGTACTGGATGCCGCGCCCGTTGGTGGCGAGGTAGACGCGGCCGTACACGCGCGGATCACCGGTGACGGCGTCGCCGATGTAGCCCCACTGGTGGGAGTCGTCGTTGATCCGCACCCAGCTCTTGGCCTCGTCGTCGGAGCGGAGGACGGCGGTGATGTTCTCCGCGGACCCGACCTGGTAGATCGCCGGGTAGTCGGAGCCGTCGGCAGCCTTGCCGAAGCCGAGGGTGTACGAGGCCCGGCAGCCGGCGACCTTCGAGAAGCTCGCCCCGGCGTCGGTGGACCGGTACAGCCCGTTCCACTTGGCACTCAGCCACAGGTCACCCGAGCGTCCGGGCGCGGCGACCAGCTTGAACTGGTTGTCTCCGGCGGGCAGACCACCGGCCCGCTCGCCGAACGTGAGCCCACTGTCAGTGCTGGCGTATACGTTTCCCGTGTCGGTGTCGTACGCGTAGAAGAGTCTCGGGTCGGCCGGGTCGGCGACCGGTGTGGCGCCCTTCGGGAAGGAGGGGACCTCGGACCAGGTGGCCCCGTTGTCCGCCGACCGGTGGGCCGGGTACTTGGTGCCGTCCCAGTGCACGAAGGACCACAGCAACACGCTTCCGTCGGCGTTGGCGGCGACGGGTCCCGGCGCGTCCTTGGCGAGGCCCGGCTGGGCCGCGAAGGGCGCCCAGGTGCGCCCGCCGTCCTGCGAGCAGGCGCCGTTCCCGTGGTCTCCCCAGCCGGTCCGGACGACGTACGACGGTCTCGCCGCGGCCTGCGCGAGCCCCGTGGCCGTGCCGAACACGGGGTTCGTGGCCATCCCGCGCGACGGGGACGCGGTGAGCCGCTCGTGGTACATCACGCCGATGTCCCCGCTCCCGCTGATCAGGTGCGCCTCCCCGGCCGGGGGCGAGATCAGCCGGCGCACGGACGTCTCCTCCAGGCCCCTGATCTGGGGTGCCCAGTGGGTCAGGTCACGGGTGCCGTAGAGGGTGGCACCGGTGCCGTAGAGGACGTGCCGGGAGTCGTACGGGTCGACGGCGACGGCCTGGATCCACCAGCCGAACTTGGGCTCGTCACCGCCCCACTCGAGGAAGGGGGTCTCGGACACGTCGAACACGGCCGTGTCCTTCAGCGAGGCCCAGCTGCGGCCGCCGTCGGTGGTGCGGTACAGGGTGTCCACGGCCGACCAGCGGTTGTTGGTGGAGACGACGGCGGTGCCGGGGCGGCGGGCGTCGACGGCGACACCGCCGTAGCCGAAGGTGTCGGTGCCGCCCGGTGTGGCCGGGGTGACGTCGGTCCAGGTGCCGGTCGTGGTGGCCAGCTTGTGCACACTGCCGTCGGACTGGCCGTTGGGCCCCGGGGCGTCGGCGTACGTGACGTACAGCTCGCGGGTGTGCCGGTCGTGGGCGGCGCGGATCGGGACCTTGGCGGCGGTGCCGGTGGGCTGTCCGGGAACGGGCTCCCATGTGGTGCCGTCGGTGGTACGGAACAGGTTGGCGGAGCTGCCGTCGGCGTCGCCCCAGCCGGCGTAGAGGGCGCGTCCGGCGGCGACGAGGAGGGTGACGCCCTGGCCGGAGGCGGTGGGTGCGGGTGGAAAGCCGCCGGCCGGGGCCCACGTCGCGCCCCTGTCCGTCGACTTGAGAAGGCCGTCGTGGCGGGTGCCGAGCCACAGGGTGTCGCTGTCGCACGGATCGACGAGCAGCCGCTCGCCCGCGCCCCGGCCGTCCTCGTTGGCGCCGAGCTTCACGGTGAGGTCGGTGCGCTGCCAGGTGGTGCCGCGGTCCTCGGAGCGCAGGATCGCGCCGTTGCCGGCCCAGGACTGGGAGTAGGTGCCGAGGGCGAGGTAGAGGCGGTGCGGGTGGACGGGGTCCACGGCCATGGCCTCCACACCGAGGAGGTTCCAGTCGTCCCAGCCGAGGTGGTCGGTGAGGGGGGTCCAGCGGGCGGCTGGGGAGTCCCACCTGTACGCGCCGCCGATGTCCGTGCGGGCGTAGGCGAGGCCGGGGGTGGTGGGGTGGAAGAGGATGCCGGTGAGGAAACCGGTGCCGCCGATCACTGCGTTGCGCCAGCGGTACGCGGGCTGCTCGGCTTGGGCGGCTTGGGCGGGCAACGCCGCGAGGGCCGCTGCGGCTGCCGTTCCGGCGAGGACGGTTCTGCGGCTCAGGGTGGACATGGGGTACCTCGCTGGACGTGGGTTGGTTGGTGGACCGGTACTGCTGCCGGCCTGCCCGCAGCCAGGGCGGGTGCCCTTGCTGCGGGCAGCGCCGCGAGTACCTGAGGGGCGCGGGGAACTGCGCGACCAGCCCCCACTCACCTGCAGCCGTCGACGGACCGCACCGCCCCCTTCAGAAGGCGCCCGTCAGCCCTTGATCGCCCCCGTCAGCATTCCCTTCCTGAAATGCTTCTGGACGAACGGCGACAGGACGGCCACCGGAAGCAGGGCCATCACCATCACCGCCATCTGGATGGCCAGGGGTGACAGCTGACCGGTGTTGATCTGTGTGGCCAGCCCCACCGGCCGTTCCTGTTTCTGCACGAGCTGGATCATCACGTTCTGCAGCGGCATCATCTTCTGGTCGGTCAGGTAGATCGACGCGTTGAACCACGCACTCCAGTAACCCACCGCGTAGAACAGCGTGATCACGGCCAGCACCGCCCGCGACAGCGGCAGCACGATCTGCCACAGGATCCGCCAGTCCCCCGCCCCGTCGATCCGCGCGCTGTCGATGAGTTCGGATGAAATGCCCATGAAGAAGCCGCGCAGCACGAGGATGTTGAAGACACTCACGGCACTGGGCAGGATCAGCGCCAAGTAGGTGTCGGTCAACCCCAGCGCCTGCACCAGCAGGTACGTCGGGATCAGACCCGCGCCGAAGAACATGGTCGCCAGCAGGGTCATCAGGATCCAGCGGTGCCCCAGTGAGCCCCGGCGCGAGAGGCCGTAGGCGCACAGCACCGACACCGCCATGCTGAACAGCGTGCCCACCAGGGTCACCCCGAGGCTGACCAGGGCGGCCCGCTGCACCTGGCCGCCGCCGAGCAGCTCGCGGTAGGCGACGAGGGTGATGCCCTTCGGGACCACCACCAGGCCGCCCGTCTCGTCGATGACCTTCTTCGGGGACAGACTGGTGACGATCACGATCCACAGCGGGAAGAGGATCGCGAAGCAGGCGACGCCGAGGACCAGCCCCTTCGCGGCGGGCCCGGCCTTCGCCGGTTCCTCCTCCCATGGGGGCCGGGGCGGTGCGGCCCATCTGCCCGGCTTCTTCTCCGCAGGCGGAGGTTTCTCCGCGAGGGGCGGCCGGTCGACCACGGCGGTCACTTCTCGTACACCCCCTGCTCGCCCATGAGGTGGGCCACCTTGTTCGCCACGAGGACGAGGCTCAGTCCGACGACGCCCTTGATCAGGCCGGCCGCCGCCGCATAGCTGAAGTCCTGGTTGCGGATGCCGTTCCACCACACGTAGGTGTCCAGCACTTCGGAGGCGTCCGGCCCCACCGCCTGCCGCTGGAGCAGGAGTTGCTCGAAGCCGACGGTGAGGGCGTCACCGACGCGCAGCACCAGCAGCAGCGCGATCACGGGGCGCAGGGCGGGCAGGGTGATGTGCCACATGCGGCGCCAGCGTCCGGCGCCGTCCATGGCTGCGGCCTCGTACAGGTCGGTGGAGACGGCGGCGAGGGCCGCGAGGAAGACGATGATGCCCCAGCCGGCGTCCTTCCAGACCATCTGCGCCGTCACCAGGTACTTGAAGACCGACGGGTCGGTCATGACGTCGAACCCGGAGTGCCCGTGCTGCCGCAGGGTCTGCGCGATGACGCCGGCGCCGCCGAAGATCTGCTGGAAGACGGTGACGACCAGCACCCACGAGAAGAAGTGCGGCAGATACATGACCGCCTGGGCGACCGCGCGGACCCGGGGCCGGACCACGCTGTTGATGAGCAGCGCCAGCGCGATCGGGATCGGGAAGTACAGCACCAGCTGGAGGAAGAAGAGGACGAACGTGTTCTGCACCGCGTGCCAGAACTCCGAGTCCGCGAACACCCGCTGGAACTGGTCGAAGCCCACCCAGGGGCTCTGGAACATGGCGACGAAGCCGTTGTCGCTCAGGTAGGGGTCGTAGTCCTGGAAGGCGACCACATTGCCGAGGATCGGGATGTAGTTGAAGACCAGGAGCAGGGCGAGTACGGGCAGCGTCATCAGGATCAGGGTGCGGTCGCGTCCGATCCGGATGCGCAGGCTCACTTTGCCGTCCAGGCTCTTCTTGCCCCGGGTCACTTCGCCGAGCCGGTGTCGTCGAGCAGCTTCTGGTACCAGCCGCGCAGGTCGTCGCCGCCCTTCTTCTTCCAGTCGGACACGGCCTGCTGCATGTCGCTGACCTTCTTGCGGCCGCGCACGATGTCGTCCTCCAGCTGCTCGAAGTCGTCGGCCAGGTTGGACCAGCGGCTGGGCTCGGTGATCGTGAGGCCGTAGAAGGAGGACTTCTTGGTGAAGGCGCCCATGCGCTGCTGCCACTCGACCATGCCCCGGGTGACCTCGGGGAAGTCAGGGTGGGCGACGTACGCGGCGGGCTTGCCGGTGTAGTCGAAGGCGCCGAGGACCTCGTTGACGCCCTTGGTGGTCTTGGTGGGCACGCCCTTGTCCAGGGTGAAGTCGGTGCCCTCGACACCGTACTCGGCGAGCAGGCGCTCCTTGGTGCCGAAGGGCGACGCGCAGAACTCGGCGATCGCGAGGAAGTCCTTGATCTGCTGCTCGGAGGCCTTCTTGCTGACGAAGGTGAAGATGTTCGAGGGCTGGACCGCCCACAGCAGCGGGTCGCCGCCGTCGTGGGTGAAGACGTCCATCGCGGCGATCTCGAAATCCGGGTTCTGGGTGCGCTGTTCGGAGGTCTTGCCGAACCAGTCGGACAGGTCCTGGTTGTAGACGAGGAGCTTGCCGGCGGTGAACCGGACACCGGCCGGGGTGGCGGTCTTGCCGGCCTTGTCGTCGGGGTGGACGACGCCCGCTGCGAACAGCTTGCGCGCCCACTCCAGGGCGTCCAGGTACTCCTCGGTCTCGACCCGGTTGATCAGCTTGCCGTCCTTCAGGTTCCACCACAGTGCCTTGTCGCTGCCGTTGAGGACACCGAAGGCGTTGAAGGCCGTCCACTTCATGTCGGCGCAGGCCCACACCCCGCCCTTGGCGTCGGTGGCCTCCTTCGCCCAGGCGAGGAACTCGTCGGTGCTCTTGGGGAGTTGCCAGCCCTTCTTGTCGAAGACGTCCTTGCGGTAGAAGGGCGCGATATTGGTGACGTAGGAGCCCGGCAGCGGGATCGCCCGCAGCCGGCCGCCGAAGATGGAGCGCTGCCAGGCGTCCGTGGGGACGGCCGCGAGGTTCGGGTAGGCCTTGACCTTGTCGCCGGACAGGTAGGGGCCGAGGTCGGCGAACTTGGCGTTGACGGCGCTGGGTATCTTGCCCATCAGGTTCCAGCCGGGGACGACCACCACGTCCGGGATGTCGCTGGAGGCGAGGACGGCGCCCAGCTTCTCGTCGTAGGTGTTGCCGTCCTGGTTCTGCCAGGTGACGTCGACGCCGATGGCCTCGTTCATGGCCCGGTAGTACGGGTTGCCGTTGTCCGGCGGGGTGCCCCACAGCGGGGCCATGATCTTCAGCTTGCCGCCGCTGCCGAGCTTCTTCGGGACCGAGGTCTTCAGCCGGTCCATGGCGACGGCCCTGGTGAAGCCGGCCGCCGAGCCGTTCTTCGCCGGGATGTCCGGGGCCACGACGCCGGAGGCCACGTACGCCGGGAGGATCTTCTGTGCCGCCTTGCCCGAGGTGGTGCCTTCCTTGCGGCCCTCCTGCCCGCCGCCGCAGGCGGCGAGCAGCGGCATCCCGCCGGCCACCGCCGCGGCGGCGACCGCGGTGGAGGTGAGGAAGCTTCGCCGGCTGGGGGAGCTTCTCCGGCTGGGCGCGGAGGATGCGGAGGCGGCGTTCGGCGTCATTGCGTCAACCCTTCATGGCGCACCAGGACACCCGGCGGTGGCCGTCGGCTGCGGTGTCTCGAGTGGATCTGGCCGAGCTGAAGCGTTCTCGGCACCAGGAGCCGGATAGTCGAAGCGCTTCGATGTTGCTGCGAGGTTAAGTGAACACCTGGGGGCGCACAAGGGTCGCTCCCAAGATTCCTCCGATGTGCCACAGGACCCGCAGAGCGTCTCTCCTCCTTGCCCTGTCGGTGAGAAGTCCGGCCCGTTTCGGCACAGCGCCTTGACACTTCGCGGGTACTCGAATGAGCATCGAAGCGCTTCGAAAGCGTCTCGCCGCTCCACCGCAAGGGGAACCGCCCGTGACCGATCACCCGCCGCCCACGCCGCCATTCCGCGACCCGCACCTGCCGTTCGCGAAGCGCGTCGACGACCTGCTGGCGCGGCTCACCCTGGACGAGAAGATCTCCTTCCTGCACCAGTACGCGCCCGCCGTGGAGCGCCTGGGCGTCGCCGCCTTCCGTACCGGCCAGGAGGCCCTGCACGGCGTGGCCTGGATGGGCCCGGCGACGGTGTTCCCGCAGGCCTTGGGGATCGGCGCGACCTGGAACCCGGATCTCGTGCGGCGGATCGGCGAGGCGGTGTCCAGGGAGGCCCGGGCGATGCGCGCCCGCGACGAGCGGGTCGGCCTCAACGTCTGGTCCCCGACGGTCAATCTGCTGCGCCACCCCCTGTGGGGCCGCAACGAGGAGGGTTACTCGGAGGACCCGAAGCTGACCTCGGCGATCGCCACGGCGTACACGCACGGCCTGCGCGGCGACCATCCGACCTACTGGCGCACCGCCCCCGTCCTCAAGCACTGGCTGGCGCACAACAACGAGACGGACCGCGCGACGTCGTCCGCCTCCGTGCGCCCGCGCGTGCTGCACGAATACGACCTGCGCGCTTTCAAGGAGACGGTCGAGGCGGGCGCGGTGGCGGGCGTGATGCCCGCCTACAACCTGGTCAACGGGCGCCCCAACCACGTCTCCCCGTACCTGCGCGCCCACCTGCGCACCTGGACCGGCGAGGACCTGCTGGTCTGCTCGGACGCGGGCGCGCCGACCAACCTGGTGGACTCCGAGCACTACTTCGGCACGCACGAGGAGGCGACCGCGGCCGCTCTCCTGGCCGGCGTCGACAGCTTCACCGACCACGGCACGGACGGCACGCAGATCACCGCGCGGGTCCGAGGGGCCCTCGACCAGGGCCTGTTGACGGAGGCGGACATCGACACCGCGGTCCGCCGCCAGCTGTCGGTGCGCTTCCGCCTCGGCGAGTTCGACCCGCACTACGACCCCCACGTGAGCACCGGCGAGTTCGACACCCCGGCGCACCGCGCCCTCGCCCAGGAGGCCGCCGAACAGGCGATCGTCCTGCTGAAGAACGACGATCTGCTGCCCCTCGCGCCCGACACCCGCATCGCCGTGGTCGGCCTGCTCGCCGACGAGTGCAAGCTCGACTGGTACAGCGGCAGCCTCCTGCACCGGTCCACGCCTCTGGAGGGCCTGTACGAGCGGTTCGGGGCGGAACGGGTGGAGTTCGCGGAGGGCGTGGACCGGATCCGCCTGCGGACCGCCGCCGGCGCCTTCCTCCACGTACCGCCCACGGACGCCCCCGACGAGGCGCGCGGCACGCAGGGCGCCCTCGACCCGGCCCTGCTGTCCGGCCGCACCGACCTGCCCCCGCTCACCACGGACGCCACCGGCACCGAGTTCGCACTGGTCGACTGGGGCGAGGGCGTCCTGACCCTGCGCGCTCCCGACGGCCGCTACCTCTCCGTGGCCGAGGACGGCCTCCTCCGCGCCTCCGCGGACCAGCCGGGCGGCTGGGTCGTCCAGGAGACGTTCCGCCTGGAACCCCGCCACAACGGTCACCTCCTGAAGCACCTCGGCACGGATCGCCACGTCCGTGTCGCCGCCGACGGCGTGAAGGTTGCCGACACCGGTGACGTCTTCGAGGTGATCACGGTCGAACGCGGCGAGGAGGCCGTGGCCCGCGCGGCCGGGGAGGCGGACGTCGTCCTGGTGGTGGCGGGCAACGACCCGCACATCAACGGCCGCGAGACCGAGGACCGTACGACCCTGGAACTCCCCGCCCACCAGCAGCGTCTCCTGCGCGCCGCCCGCGCGGCCAACCCGCACACCGCACTGGTCCTGGTGTCGGCGTACCCCTACGCGGTCGACGTGTCCCGCCTGCAGGCCGCGCTGTGGACCGCACACGGCGGCCAGGCGGCGGGCACGGCCCTGGCCCGGGTGCTGGCCGGCGACGTCTCCCCCGCGGGCCGCCTCCCGCAGACCTGGTACGCGTCCGACGCCGACCTGCCCGACCTGCTCGACTACGACGTGATCGGCGGGCGCCAGACCTATCTCTACTTCGAGGGCATCCCGCTCTTCCCCTTCGGTCACGGCCTGTCGTACGCGTCGTTCGCCTACGCGGACCTCTCGACCCGGGTGGCGGACGGCATGGTGCAGGTGTCCTGCACCCTCACCAACACGGGCGACCGCACGGCCGACGAGGTGGCCCAGCTCTACACCCGGGCGGTGGACCCGTCGGCGCCCCGGCCGCGCCGCGAGCTGCTCACCCACCGCCGGGTGGCGCTCGGGCCCGGCGAGCGGACGGAACTCCGCTTCGAAGTCCCACTGTCCGCCTTCGAGTTCTGGGATGTGGCGCAGGGCGGCCGGCGCCTGGAACAGGGCCCGTACGACCTGCTGCTCGGCGCGTCCAGCGAGGACATCCGTCTCCGCACGACCCTCACCCTCGACGGCGAGCCCCCCGCGCCTCGCGCGGCGGCCCGGCGGGGCCTCGATGCAGCGGACTTCGACGAGCAGTCGGGCATCGCGATCGTCGACCGTACGAAGACGGCGGGTGACGCGGTGACCCCTGCGGAGGGCGTCTCGGGCGAACTGGTCTACCGCTCCTGCGACTTCGGCGACGGCGTGACCGAGGTGAGCGCTCAACTGGCGGGCGAGGGCGTACTCGAACTGTCCCTGGACGGCGGTCCGGTACTGGCCGCCCTGACCCTCGCCGCACCCACCACGGACCCGTACACCTACACCACCCTGGGCGCCGGAATCGTCGCCGAGGGCGTGCACGACGTCCGCCTCAGGCTGCGCGGCCCCCTGCGGCTCGCGCACGTCGGCTTCTCCGGTTGAGGGTCCGGAGAAGCCCGGCACCGGTAAGGGGCCCGGCACCGGAAGGCAGCGGTGCCGGGCCTCTTCGGTGCGGCGGGGGTGCGTCACGACCAAGCTATATGAAAATGGTTCCCATTAGTCAGTGGTGGTGTCTCCGCATGCCGCTAGCCGACGATGATCACGACGACTCCGTTGTTGAACCGGTGGTCGAAGCGGTGGTCGAAGCGGTGATCGAAGCGGAACCCGCCGTGGTCGAAGCGGTGATCGAAACGGAACCCGCCGTGGTCGAAGCAGCGCCAGCCGTGGTGACCGAAGCACGGGTCGGTGGTCACCTGGGGGTGTACGGCAGGGGCTGCCGCTGCTGCTGTGCCTGCTGCGCCGATCGTGGCGCCGCCGGCCATCAGCATGCCGACCGCGGCGGCCGCGGCGAGGCGCCTCGCGCGTGGTGCTCGCATGATGGCCCTCCTCTTTCCCTCGCAGGGATCGCCCCTACTCCCTTGGTACGTCCACGGTGCCCTTTTGGATTGCCTCACACGGTGTGGACGGTTCCGGCGTACCGCTGGGCGAACCGGGTGCCGGTGCCCGCGGTGACCGTCATGTCGTACCGCCCCTCGTCGGTGCGCCACGTCAGGCGGGTGCGGTCGCCCGCCCCGACCCACACGGTCCGCTCCTCGCCGGCGAAGTCGTTCGGCGTGATGGTGAACGCCACCTCGGTGCCGCCGGCGTTGCGCAGCTCCAGCTCCACCGAGGCGTGCTCCGGCCGCCCGGCGTCCCGCAGGGCCGCCGTCACCGACGGCACCGCCACATCGTCCTGGCCCGCACGGACGACGGTGCCGGAAAAGCGGCGGACGAACCCGTCGGCCCCGTGGACGGAGAAGTCGTAGCGGCCGTCGGTGTCGGCGGCGTCCCACACATAGGTGCGGGACGAGCGCGGCGGGACGGTGAACGGCGTGCCGGTGAAGGGCAGAGCGACGTTCGGCAGGACGGTGAAGTGGTAGCCGACGCTGCCGTCGTTGGTGAGGGTGCAGGTGACCTTGCCGGTGGTGCGGTCGACCGTCACATCGGCCCATGGCAGGTACGGCAGCGCGCGGTGCGGTCGCCGGCCCTCCTCCTGCGCGGGCATGGACTGCTGGTCCGGCACCTTGACCGCGGGCAGCGAGTCACCGGCGTCCGCCTTGGCCATCAGGGCGACCGTGTCGGGCAGTGCGGGGATGCTGTAGTCGGGCTTGGTGAAGTCGAAGCAGCTGGTGAGGTCGCCGCAGACGGTGCGCCGCCAGTCGGAGATGTTGGGCTCCTGCACGCCGGTGACGCGCTCCAGGAAGCGCAGCACCGAGGTGTGGTCGAAGACCTGGGAGTTGACCCAGCCGCCGCGCGACCACGGCGAGAGGACCCACAGCGGCACCCGGCTGCCCAGGCCGATGGGCTTGCCGTTCGCGAACTCGTCCTTGGTGCCCGGCTCCGGGGACGGCGGGATGACGTGGTCGAAGTACCCGTCGTTCTCGTCGTACATGAGCAGGAAGACGGTGTGCTTCCACACGTCCGGATTGGAGAACAGCGACTGCAGTGCGGTGTCGACCCAGTGGGCGCCGTAGTCGGGGCTGGCGTTCGGGTGCTCGCAGAACAGGTAGGGGGCCACCAGCCAGGAGACGGTGGGCAGGGTGCCGTCCTTGCAGTGCTGGTCGAACGCCGTGAGGTCGAACTTCGTCATGGCGTTGACGTAGCGCGGGTCGTCCTTGGGGAAGGCGTGGAACTGCTTGAAGTACGACAGCGCGTTGTCGTCGTAGTCGCCGTAACGGTCGTCGGAGCCGTCGGGGTTGTGGTAGACGCGCCAGCTGATTCCGGCCTGCTCCAGACGCTCGGCGTAGGTCGTCCAGTCGGCCACCGGGTTGCCGGTGACCGGTGTGTTGTCGGTCCACGGGCCGGTGGTGCCGTCGACTCCGGGGCCGGCGGTGCCGGTCCACAGGTAGAGGCGGTTGGGGTCGGTGGGGCCGTTCAGCGAGCAGAAGTAGCCGTCGCAGAGGGTGAAGGCGTCGGCCAGCGCGTACTGGTAGGGGATGTCCTGCCGGGTGAAGTAGCCCATGGTCCGCTCGCCCTTGGCGGAGACCCACTTGTTCATGGCGCCGCCGTTGACGGCGCTGTGGCCGGTGTCCCAGTCGTGCGGGAGGCCGCCCGCGTTCTGCGCGTTGTACTTCGTGGTGTCCATGCGGAAGGGCAGGAGGTAGCCCTCCTTGCGGCCTCTGGCGGGCTGGCGGAACACCGATTCGCCGCCCGGGAGGACGGCGGCCTGGCGGTCGCTGAAGCCGCGTACCCCGCTCAGGGTGCCGAAGTAGTGGTCGAAGCTGCGGTTCTCCTGCATCAGGATGACGACGTGCTTGACGTCGGCGATGCTGCCGTGCCGGGCGCCTGCGGCCTCCGCGGTGCCGGGTATTCCGGCGGCGAGGGCGGCTCCGGCCGCGGCGGTGCCGATGAAGGAGCGGCGGCTGATCTCGGCCATAGGGGTCATGGGAGGAAGGTCCTTCGGATCGTTCGCGGTCAGCCGCGGGCGGACAGGGAGAAGGTGACGACGGCGGCGGCGTGGTCGGAGGGCCAGCCGTTGTCGGCTGTGTCCGGCACCGGTCGGGGCCAGCCGGTGAACAGGGTGTGCGCCTCAAGGACCTTGAGTCGCCCGGCGAACTGGATCTGGTCGATCCGGTCCTGCGGTTCGGCGCCACCGCCCTCGTGCTGCGGTCTGACGGGGGACCAGGTGATGCCGGGCTCCTTCACCGGGCTCGGGTGGGCCTCGCGGAACGCGTCGACGAGACCCGCCTTCTCCAGCGCCTCGGTGACGGGCCAGCGGACCCGGCCCGCTCCCCCGTGCGCGGACGCGGTCCGGCTCGTCCAGTCGTGGTGGGACGGCGAGGCGAGTCCGGCCGCCAGCACGACAGGGGTGCGGGAGTCGAGTTCCGGCCGCAGCGCGGCCACCAGAGCCTGCACCTGCCGGTAGCGGACCGTCCCCTTCTCCGCCGCCTCGACCTGCGCGGGCGTCCCGCCCGCCGACAGCACGTACGGCCCGTAGTCGGCTTCGTCCAGCTGGGCGGTCCACAGGCGTACCGTGCGGTCGCCGGGCAGGTGCAACGTCGCCGCTGCGGCAGGCAGCGCCGCGGTCGGGGCGACGGCATCGGTGAGCGGGTAGCGGCTCACGATGCCGAGGCCGGCGGCCTGGTGCGCATGCCAGCCGAGCGCCCCGGCGAGGTTCTCGGCCCCCTTGTCACCGCATTCCTGGAGCGCTACGACGTCCAGGCCCTGGGTGAGGACCACCCGCAGCTGCTTCTCCAGGAACCCGTCGACGTGGGTGCCGGCGTCCCAGAGGTTCAGCGTGGCCACCTTCAGCCGGAGCCGCTCCCGGGAAGTGCGCACCGGCACCTGGACGGTGACGGTGTCACTTCCGACGGCGCTGTCGGTGACGGCGGCCACCACCCGGCCGGGCTTCCGGGGCGCGAAGAGCGGGGCCGTGCCGCTGACCGTGCCGTCCGCGGCCACCGACAGCCAGGGGTCGCCCCCGACCCGCTGGAACGTCGCGCTGCCCGCGGCGTTGCCCTCGGGCCTGATCCACAGCCCGCCCAGCTTCACCGAGAAGTCCGTGCCCGCGGTCTGCGGTCCGGTGGTGACGGCGTCCACGATCGCGTGCGGGCGCGGGATCACGGGGCGCACCACGAAGCCGAACGGTTCCGTTCTGGCGAGGATGCCGTAGCCGTCCTTGGCCAACAGGTAGGCGGTGTACGGCCCGCCGCTGAGTCCGGAGGTGTCGAGGGTGATGTCGCCGGAGGCAGCGGGGGTGTACTCCCAGGCGAGGGAGGAGCCGTGCCCAGGCTGCCGGTCGCCGTCGTACACACCGATCCAGTTCTTCGCGTCGGGTGTGTCCGTCGTCCAGTGGAAGGAGACCTTGTCGCCCTCGTGCGGGGCGGGTGTCGTCAGCTTCACCGAGTCGCCGACGGGGGCGTCGCTCGCGAAGGTGAACGGCTCGGTCCTGGCGAGGACGTCGTAACCGTTCTTGGCCAGCAGATACACGACGTACGGCCCGCCGCTCAGGCCGGAGGTGTCGAGGGTGGTCTGCCCGGAGGCGCCGGGCACGTACGCCCACACCAGGGAGTTGCTGCCGCTGCCGGGCAGCCGGTCGGCGGGGTAGACGCCGATCCAGTTCTTGGGGTCGGGCGCGTCCGTCGCCCAGGTGAAGGCCAGTTCGTCGCCGCGCTGCGGAGGCGTCGTGGAGCCGATCGCGATGCTGCTCCCGGACACGGCGGCCTGTGAGAGGGATGTCACGGTGTTGGGTCCTCTCCGCCCCGGGTACCGCCGTGGCGCCACCCGGGTGAGCAAAGTTGTCTAGATAACTTCGCTCCCCAGCAAGCCGTCCCCCGGCGACGAGGCCGTGAACGAGAGGTTGCCGCCGCCCGGGAAGAAGACGGAAATCTGAAGACTCCCCCACGGGCGGAATGACCGACGCCGGGCCAGAGGATGCCCCCCTACCTGCAGATTTCCAACTCCGTCAGCCTCTGCTGTGACCCACAGAGACCCTCAGGACCGCATACCGCCTCGTCACCGCCCGGACGGATACCGCACCTTGCATCCTTCACGGACTCACACCTGCGCTGTGCACAGAGATTGCTGCCGGTAGCCTGTTGCCCTGTGCCGGCAGATCAGGCGTCGGCGGGCGCTCTTCAGCTGAAGTGGGAGCTGGTGGGGCATGGTTGGGTGAAGTGCCAGCTGATCAGCTACTGCACCGACGCGTTGGCGGATCTCGTGGCAGCCACAGGCAAGTTGCACTCAGCGACAGACCCTGCATGAACGCAGGTGACCTCCTCCGCACGCAGTCCACGACCTCACCAACAGACTTGGAAAGCGTGCGCCTCGGTCCTGTCAGTGCTGGGGGCACAACGGGCGAACCAGACGCGGACGGCCCGGGCGTAGAACCCGGGCCGTCACCAGGGTGGCTGTCAGGGAGGAAACCCCCGTCGCAGCAGCGCCCCGTCAGCCCCGGTGGCTCGCCTTCACGAGGGCCGGCACGAAGCGGAGGGCGTCCACCGTGCCCACGCCGGTCGCCATGTCGTAGCCCTTGACGGCCTTGTAGCCGGTGACGTGTTCGTAGCTGTTGTCGGTGCCGTCGTTGACGTCGACGATGCCGGTGTTCCGGTGCTTGGACAGGCTGTACAGCGCCTCGTTGATGTTGCCCAGACGGTGGCCCGCCGCCTGGTCGGCGAGAGCGACGATGCCCGAGAAGAGCGGGCTCGCCTCGCTGGTGCCGCCGGTGACGTCCCAGCCGGTGGCGGTCGGGTCGTAGCTGGAGTAGATCCAGGCGCCGCCGTTGACCGCGGCGGCCATCGACACGTCCGGGGTGCCACGGCGGGCGCCGACGACGTTCTTCACACCGTTCTGGAAGGCCGGGCGGGAGAAGACGTGGGACTGGCCGCCGCCACCCGCGCCGTAGTCGTTGTAGACGCTGTCCGGCTTGACGCGGTCACCCTTGTCGTTCAGGTGGAGCTGGGTGCCGCCGATGGAGGTGACCAGCGGGTCCGAGGAGGGCCAGGAGTTGACGCGCTTGTCGTAGTAGTGCTTGCCGTCCGACTTGAGGTCGGTGGCGCCGCCGTCACCGGAGGAGGCGAGGACGGTGACGTGCTTACGGTTCGCGGCCTGGAAGGCGTACCGCAGCTTCTTGATGCTGGAGAAGTCGCCCCGGCCGAAACCCGGGAACGTGTTCTCGGTGGCGCCGAAGCTCTGGGTGATGACGTCGCCGACACCCTGGTCGATCAGGTGCTTCTCGGCGGACATCATCTCCGGCAGACCGGTGGTGCCCTCGGTCTCGGAGACGGCCGTCTCCACCAGGACGATCTTGGCGCCGGGCGCCACGGCGTGAGCCATCTCGACGTCCAGGGTGGTCTCGCCGGCCCACCCGGTCATGTCGGAGTTCTTGGGGTCGAAGGCGGGGACGTGGCCCCACTTGACCACCTTGACCTTGGTACTCGGCAGGCCGAACTGCTTGCTGTAGACGTCCAGGTCGTGCTGGACGGTCGGGGATCCGAACGAATCGACGATGACGATCGTGCGCCCCTTGCCCGTGATGCCCTTGCGGTACAGCGGGTTGAGGTTGTACGCGGTGCGGTACTGGAGCGGGTTGTAGCAGTTGATGTGCCACTTGGCCTGGCACTGCTCGCTGGAGAGCGGGCCGGCCACGCCATGGACCAGGGTGTGCCCCGCGACGGCCGGAACAGCCTTGGTGTGCGGTACGGCGGCGGGCGCGGCGAGGGTGGCGCCGGCCTGCGAGGTGGTCGCCAGCGCGGCGGCGACGAGAGCGGCGGTGGCGGCCGCGGACGCCGCGACGCCGCGCCCGGTACGGGCTATGTGCATGGATTCCCCTGAGTGATGCAGAGACGACGTCCCGAGTGGGACGAAGTGGTCTACGCGCATCCCATCGGGGAGTCATGCACAGGACAAGGCTATTGAACGGTCGATGCCGAATCCTTTACCCGGCAATAGGAACGGCCGCAGCCCCCGCACAGTGGGCTGCGGCCGTTCCGGCTGACCTGTCCGTGGCAGGTCAGAGCGCGAGTCCGGTCAGGACCAGCACGCGCTCGTATGTGTAGTCGTCCATCGCGAACCTGACGCCCTCGCGGCCCACACCGGACTGCTTGGCGCCGCCGTACGGCATCTGGTCGGCGCGGTAGGAGGGGACGTCGCCGATGACGACGCCGCCGACCTCAAGGGCGCGGTGGGCGCGGAAGGCGACCTGGAGGTCGTGGGTGAACACGCCCGCCTGGAGGCCGTACTTGGAGGAGTTGACGGCGGCGAAGGCCTCCGCCTCCCCGTCCACCTTCGCCACGGTGAGGACCGGTCCGAAGACCTCCTCGCAGGCGATCGTCGTGTCGGCCGGTACGTCCGTGAGGACGGTCGGCGCGTACGAGGCGCCGTCGCGGTCGCCGCCCGTGAGCAGCGTGGCGCCGGCCTCCACCGCCTCCTTCACCCACGACTCGACGCGCCGGGCGGCGTCCTCGCTGACCAGCGGGCCGACATCGGTCTTGTCGTCCGAGGGGTCGCCGGTGACCTGGGCCTCCACGGCGGCGACGATGCGCGGCAGCAGGCGGTCGTAGACGGAGGCATCCGCGATCACACGCTGCACGGAGATGCAGGACTGGCCGCCCTGGTAGTTGGAGAAGGTCGCGATGCGGGTCGCGGCCCAGTCCAGGTCGGCGTCGCTCGCGAAGTCGCCGAGGACGACGGCCGCGCCGTTGCCGCCCAGCTCCAGGGTGCAGTGCTTGCGCGGCACCGAGTCCATGATCGCGTAGCCGACCGTCTCGGAACCGGTGAAGGAGATGACCGGCAGGCGCTCGTCCTGGACGAGGGCGGGCATGCGGTCGTTGGCGACCGGGAGGATGGACCAGGAGCCGGCCGGCAGGTCGGTCTCGGCCAGCAGGTCGCCGATGATCAGGCCGGAGAGCGGGGTGGCGGGCGCCGGCTTCAGGATGATCGGGGCGCCGGCCGCGATCGCCGGGGCGACCTTGTGGGCGCACAGGTTCAGCGGGAAGTTGAACGGCGCGATACCGAGGACGACGCCCTTCGGGAAGCGGCGGGTCAGCGCCAGTCGGCCCTGGCCGCCGGCGTCGGTGTCGAGGCGCTGGGCCTCGCCGCCGTTGAAGCGGCGGGCCTCCTCGGCCGCGAACCGGAAGACGGAGACGGCACGGCCGACCTCGCCACGGGCCCACTTGATCGGCTTGCCGTTCTCGGCGGAGATCAGCTGGGCGATCTCCTCGGTGCGCTCGACCAGACGCTTGCTGACGTGGTCGAGGGCCGCGGCGCGCACGTGCGCCGGGGTGGCGGCGAACTCGTCCCGCACGGCGTACGCGGCGGCCACGGCCTCCTCGACCTGGGCGTCCGTCGGCACGCTGACCTTGCCGACCGGTCGCCCGTCCCACGGGGAGGTGACGTCGAAGGTGTCCTCGCCGGTGACCTGGCGGCCGGCGAGCCAGAAGGCGTGGGTGGAAGTCATGTGAGTCCCGGCCCTTCCGCGTTGTGGGTGTGCGTGTTCTTTCGTGGTCCACGGTAGGGCGGGGGCAAGCAGGGGTCGCTTGTCCGAGTCGTACGGGTGGGGGTGGGCGATGCTCCGGTTTGGCGGGGTGAGGCACCGGCGGGCCCACTGTCCAGGGGGCAGAGCCCCCTGGTACGGCTACTCCGGTGACGTCGCCTTCAAGGCCAGCCACAGCTCCATCCGGACATCGGGGTCGTCCAGAGAGCGCCCCAGAATCTCCTCGACCCTCCGCATCCGGTACCGCAGCGTGTGCCGATGCACCCCGAGGTCCGCCGCGGCCGCGTCCCACTGTCCGTGCCGGGAGAGCCAGGCCCGCAGGGAGGCGACCAGGTCACCCCGGCCCGTCGCGTCGTGCTCGTGCAGCGCCCGCAGCAACCCGTCGGCGAACGCCTTCACCGCATCGTCGGCCAGCAACGGCAGCACGGACCCCGCAGCCAACTGCTCGTGCTCCACCAGCACCCGCCCCCGCCGCCGCGCCACCGACAGCGCCTGCTCGGCCTGCTTGTAGGCCGCCGCGGCGGCGATCGGTCCGACCGGGGCCGACAGCCCGACGACCAGGTCGTCCTCGTCCCCGGCCGTCTGCTCGGACACGGCGCGCCCCGCCTCCCGCTCCGCCGCGTACTGGTCGCACGCGGCCACCGCCGCGCCCCCGTCCGCGGCCAGCACCACCAGCCGCTCCCCCTCGGGCACGACCAGCACGGCCTCCCCGGCACGGGCGGCCGCCGACTCCACGGCCTCCGCGATCCCGCCCAGCGGGTCGCCGTCCGCCTGTGTGAGCGCCCGCGCGGCCGGACCCGACGCCGACTCGGCGACGATCATCCGGAAGGGCGCGTCGAGCAGCCCGCCGTACAGGTCCCCGGCGACGGCCCGGGCGTGGTCCGGCTCCCCGGCCAGCAGCATGCGCAGCACGGCCGCGCCGACCCGCTGCTCGGCCGCGTGCAGCGAACGGGAGCGTTCGGTGGTGAGGGTGAGCAGAGCGATCGCGGAGTGGACGGCGTACCGCTCGGCGGTGCCCAGGGCGGCGGCCGTACCGACGGCGAGGGCGGCGCGCGGACGCCGGCCCGTGCCCAGGGAGTGCAGCTCCACCCGGTCCTCGTTGTCCGGTCCGCCGACGACCGAGGAGGCGGGTGCGGGCCGCTCCCGCAGCCGTTCGACGTCCGCGGTGAGCCGGGCGGCCCGGCGGCCGGCCCATTCGGGTGCGGTGGCGACGACGGCGCCCGAGGCGTCGTACAGCGCCGCCCACCCGTCGACCTGCGCGGCGAGCGCGCCGAGCAGCCCCTCGGGGCCGGCGCTCAGGGTCTGCTTGGTCAGCTCGCGCTGGGCGGCAAAGCCCGCCGTGACGGCCCGGTACTGGTCGGCGGCGATCGCGGCGGAGACGGCCTTGCTGATGGCCAGGAACGGGGTGCGGCGGGGCACCTCCAGCAGCGGCAGCCTCTCCTCCTCCGCGGCGTCGAGAAGGGCCTTGGGGATCTCCTCGTAGTTGACCCCGACGGCGAAGCCGAGCCCGACGACGCCCGCCCCGACCAGCCGCTTCACATACCGCCGCATGGCCTCCGGATCCTCCGCGTCCAGCTTGAGCGCGGTGATCAGCAGCAGCTCGCCGCCCTCCATGTAGGGCACGGGGTCGGCCAGCTCGCTCACGTGCGCCCAGCGGACGGGCACGTCGAGGCGGTCCTCGCCCGCGCGCACGGTCAGCTTGAGCGCCGAATGGTGGACGAGCGAGGCGAGTGTCGGGGGCATGAGGCCTTCAGATCGAGGAGAACCAGGTGACCAATTGGCCGCTACGTATGAACAGCCTATGCCGATTCTGCCTCACCGTACGGTCCCCGGATGCCTCTTGCTCAGCCCCGCAGATCCACCAGCAACGGCGGAGCGTGCTCACCCTGCACGGTGGTCAGCGACAGCACCGCATGCCCCGGCGGCACCCCGTGCGCCAGCTCGGAGGCCGACCAGCGCTCGCGCTCCACCTGGCGGACGGTGACGGCCCGGGCGGTGGGCGCCTGACCGGTGATGACCCGGCGCAGCATGTGCACGGCCTTGCCCGCCGGGGTCTCGGCGATGATCTGCCGGTCGGTGACGTCCCGGGTCTCGGTCCACTCCTTGCCCCACACCTCGGCGAAGTCCTGCCCGTCCCAGGGGGTGAGCCCGGACAGCGCCATCCGGCAGCCGGTGGCGCCGAGCAGCGGCCCGCGCAGCGGCCGGGGCACGTCGTCCAGGGTGCGCAGGGTCAGCACGGTGCCCGCATGGGCGGACCGCAGCCGCTGGATGCCGCGCACGGACTCCGGGGTGACCACTCCGGAGGCGTCGTCCAGCAGCAGGCAGGCGAACAGCGACCGGTCCTCCCGTACCGTCACGCTGGCCGTGAACTGGGCGAGCACCAGCCGGGCGAGGATCCGGGAGGCGTCGGCGTGCCCGCGCTGGGGCAGGTCGATACGGACCCGGACCGGGTGGTCGAGGGCCTTGAGCGAGAACGGCCGGGACTGTCCGGAGGTGTCGAAGAAGGCGGCGAAGGCGGGCCGGTCGAGCAGCGCGATCCGGTCGGCGAGCACCGCGCCGACATCGCCCGGGTGCGCCATCTGACGCTCCCGCGCGTCCAGTTCCCTCAGCAGCGGCTCCTGGCCGGTGTCCGTCAGCGCCTTGCGGAGAGCGGCCAGCGGGCCGGGCGTGCCGTCGAGCAGCTGGCGCAGCTCGGGCACGGAGGGGAAGCGGTCGTGGACGGCACGGAAGGGGCCGAGCAACTGGGCGAGGACGGTGGTGGAGCGGCGGCTGTCCCCGCCGGGGTGCGGGTCGGCGAGGTCGCCGACGAGGGCCTCGGCGAGTATGGCGGCCGCCTCGTCCGGGTCGGTCGTGCCGCCGTACAGGTCGAGGTCGTAGACGGAGTCGGGGTGCCCGATCCGTACGACGACGTCGTACGACTCGGCCGGGCCGAGCCCCGCGCCCGCCGCGCCGACCACCACGACGGCGGCGCGTCCGGCGAGGGCGTGCAGGCACAGCGACTCGGCGAGCGGCCGGATGACCGCTCCGGTCTTGCCGGAGCCGGCGGGGCCGACGGCGAGCAGCGAGGTGCCGAGCAGTTCGGGGCCGAGGGCGAGTCCGGAGCCGCGGTAGTGGTACGGGTTGCGCGGGTCGTCGGCGGTGGTGCCGAGCCTGACCTGCCCGGTGAGCAGGTCGTGCCGGGCCTGCCGGGCGGGCACGTCGCGCTCGCCGGAGGGGTGCAGGCAGGCGGCCGAGCCGTCCTTCAGCACGGCGCCCGTGAAGGAGGCGAGCGTGTGCGTGCCGGACCGTACGCCCTGCCAGGCCCGGTCGAGCCGGGCGTGGTCGACGTCCCGCATGAGCCCGGCCCTCGCCTCGGCGGCCAGCCGCTCGGCGGCCTCATGGGCGCCGGCCCGCCGCAGCTGGGGCCACTCGGCGGGATCCTGCTCGGGAGCGGGCGCCGGCTCGGCGGCGGGTACGGCGGAACGCCAGGCGGGGGGACCGTAGCGGCGCCAGACCTCGCCCCAGCGGCCGAGACGGCCGACGACGAGCATGATGGCTACAGCGATGAGCGTGTAGTACGAGTACCAGAGGACGGCGTTGCCGACATGGTCGTTCTGGCGCCAGGAATCGGGCGTGAACAGCTCCAGGGGCAGCACCCACCAGCCGCCCAGGTAGCCGTTCCACAGCAGGGACCAGACCAGCCAGCCCACGAGGAACGCGATCACGGCGCCGCTCAGCAACTGCCGGGCGGGGATCCGCTCGGGCTCCTGCTCGGGCCGGGGCCGGTGCCCGAAGCGCCACACGCCCGGGGCCGTCTCCGGCCGGGACGTCCGCAGCCAGGTGAGGAAGGCCGAGCCGTCCGGCCTCGGCGGAGCCCCGGGCGGCACCGGGGGCATGGGCGGCACGGCGGAAGCCTCCCGGGGCTCCGCCGGGCGTGGCACAGGATTCGCATGCGTACCGCGCGCGTCCCGCGTCCCGTCGCTGTCCATCGCCCTTGCCCCCTGACCAGCCGTTCCGTCCACCATCAGCGAGCCAATCTAACGCCCCGACAAAGGGAGTTCACCGTTTACGCGGCGGTGAGTGCGCCCCGGCCGGGCACACCTCTCCCCTACTGCTATGTCCACGACGGACAACCAATCTTCTCGACAACGCCCACATGGAGCATGCCCACCCTCCGTTTGCGGCCCTAGCCTGCGAAGAAAGAGACAAGCGTCCGAAAAACGCACCGTCCGGAACCGCCCGGGAACACCCGGTACGCAAGATCATCAGGGAGCACCCATGACCGCACTTCCGCAGGAGCGCAGCGTCGTCACCGCCATCCCCGGCCCGAAGTCGCAGGAGCTGCAGGCCCGCCGCCTCGCCGCGGTCGCGCAGGGCGTGGGCTCGGTGCTGCCCGTTTTCACCGCGCGCGCGGGCGGCGGCATCATCGAGGACGTCGACGGCAACCGGCTCATCGACTTCGGCTCCGGCATCGCCGTGACCTCCGTCGGTGCCTCCGCCGAGGCCGTCGTACGCCGCGCGAGCGCCCAGCTGGCCGACTTCACCCACACCTGTTTCATGGTCACCCCGTACGAGGGCTATGTGGAGGTCGCGGAGGCCCTCGCGGAGCTGACCCCGGGTGACCACGCCAAGAAGTCCGCGCTGTTCAACTCCGGCGCCGAGGCCGTCGAGAACGCCGTGAAGATCGCGCGTGCGTACACCAAGCGCCAGGCGGTCGTCGTGTTCGACCACGGCTACCACGGCCGGACCAACCTGACGATGGCGCTGACCGCCAAGAACATGCCGTACAAGAACGGCTTCGGGCCGTTCGCGCCCGAGGTGTACCGCGTGCCGGTGGCGTACGGCTACCGCTGGCTGACCGGCCCGGAGAACGCCGGTGCCGAGGCGTCCGCGCAGGCCATCGACATGATCAACAAGCAGATCGGTGCCGACAACGTGGCCGCGATCATCATCGAGCCGGTGCTCGGTGAAGGTGGCTTCATCGAGCCGGCCAAGGGCTTCCTGCCCGCGATCAGCCAGTTCGCCAAGGACAACGGCATCGTCTTCGTCGCCGACGAGATCCAGTCCGGCTTCTGCCGCACCGGTCAGTGGTTCGCCTGCGAGGACGAGGGCATCGTCCCCGACCTGATCACCACCGCCAAGGGCATCGCGGGCGGTCTCCCGCTCGCCGCCGTGACCGGCCGCGCCGAGATCATGGACGCCGCGCACGCGGGCGGCCTGGGCGGCACCTACGGCGGCAACCCGGTCGCCTGCGCCGGTGCGCTCGGCGCCATCGAGACGATGAAGGAGCTGGACCTCAACGCCAAGGCGAAGAACATCGAGGCGGTCATGAAGGCGCGCCTCACCGCCATGGCCGAGAAGTTCGACATCATCGGCGACGTCCGCGGCCGCGGCGCCATGATCGCCATCGAGCTGGTCAAGGACCGCGCCACCAAGGAGCCGAACCCGGAGGCCACCGCCGCCCTCGCCAAGGCCTGCCACCAGGAGGGCCTGCTGGTCCTGACCTGCGGCACCTACGGCAACGTGCTGCGCTTCCTGCCTCCGCTGGTCATCGGCGAGGACCTCCTGAACGAGGGCCTGGACATCATCGAGCAGGCTTTCTCGCGCATCTGAGCGAGTGGACTGCACCTCTGAAGGGTGCCTGCGGCAGCCGTGTGAAGAAGGTGTGCGAGGTGGATGGCGGGACGCGATTCCGTCTGCCCAAGCGCCTCGGGCTGCCGTAGGTTCTACCCAGATGAGAGATACACCCCGCCCACAGGGGACTGTGGGCGATCTCGGGCCGAGGCCTCCCCAGCTTCGACCTGGTCGTGCCCTCGCGCACACAACCGGGGCCTGACGGCTCCGGGATCTCCTCACCGATCGGACGGTCGCCGCCCCAAACCCCCCGGGGCGCGCGACGTCCCGATCCGGACGGCCGCCTCGGAACCACCCCCCCTGTTCCGGGGCGGCCGACCTCCTTCCTCCCCCGCCGGGTCTGAGAAGCTGGGCCGCGTGTCGACGTCACCGGATCCGCGCCCGAAGTACGCGCTCCTGGCCCTGCCCACGCTCCTGCTCACCCTGATCACCTGGCAGGTCGTCACCCACGGCCCGCTCCTGCGCCTCGACGCGCGGTTGAGCCGGCAACTCGTCCGCCCGGACCGGTTCTCCGAACTCCTCTCCGACCTCGGCAACATCCAGGTCGCCGTCCCGGTGCTCGTCCTGGCCCTCACGTACTCCGCCTGGCGCGGCCGCACGACGGGGACGGACCACTGGTGGCTGCCGCCCGCCGCCGCGGCCGTACTGATGGCGCTGGTCCCGGCGTTCGTCGTCCCGCTGAAGGACTGGACCGCCCGGCCGGGGACCCCGCTGATGCCCCCGGGGGTCGGCTACTTCCCCTCCGGTCATACGGCGACCGCGGCGATCGCGTACGGTTCCGCGACCCTGCTCCTGCTCCCCTGGCTGCGCTCGCCCGCCGCCCGCCGGGCTCTCGTCGGCATCTGCTCGGCCCTCGTGCTCGGCGTCTCCTACGGCCTGGTCCGCCGGGGCTGGCACTGGCCGCTGGACGTGGTGGCCGGCTGGTGCCTGGGCACGGTGCTGCTGACCGCCCTGTCCTTCGTGCTCAGCCGAAGTACGCGTCGAAGTTCTTCTGGAACTCCCAGTCGGAGTAGCGGTCCCAGTTCACCGACCACGTCATCAGACCCCGAAGAGCGGGCCAGGTCCCGTGGGTCGGGTACGAGCCGCAGTTCGTCTTCTTCGTCAGGCAGTCCAGGGTCTTGGTGACCTCGGACGGGGCCACGTACCCGTTGCCCGCGTTCGTCGACGCCGGCATGCCGATGGCGACCTGGTCGGGGCGCAGCGGCGGGAAGACGTTGTTCGCGTCGCCCGCGACCGGGAAACCGGTGAGCAGCATGTCGGTCATGGCGATGTGGAAGTCGGCGCCGCCCATGGAGTGGTACTGGTTGTCCAGGCCCATGATCGGGCCCGAGTTGTAGTCCTGGACGTGGAGCAGGGTCAGGTCGTCGCGCAGGGCGTGGATGACCGGCAGGTACGCGCCGCAGCGCGGGTCCTGGCCGCCCCACTTGCCGGTGCCGTAGAACTGGTAGCCGTTCTGCACGAAGAAGGTCTCCGGCGCCATCGTCAGCACGAACTTCGAGCCGTACTTGGCCTTGAGGGTCTTCAGGGCCGAGATGAGGTTCACGATCACGGGCGTGGTGGGGTTCTTGAAGTCCGTGTCGTTCGCGTTCAGGGACAGCGAGTGGCCCTCGAAGTCGATGTCCAGGCCGTCGAGGCCGTAGGTGTCGATGATGTTCGAGACCGAGGAGACGAAGGCGTCGCGGGCCGCCGTGGTCGTCAGCTGGACCTGGCCGTTCTGGCCTCCGATCGAGATCAGGACCTTCTTCCCGGCGGCCTGCTTGGCCTTGATCGCCGCCTTGAAGTCGGCGTCGCTCTCGACGTTCGGGCACTCGGTGACCGGGCAGCGGTTGAAGCGGATGTCGCCGGAGGTGGCCGAGGTGGGCTCGCCGAAGGCGAGGTCGATGACGTCCCAGCTGTCGGGTACGTCGGCCAGGCGGGTGTAGCCGGAGCCGTTGGCGAAGGTGGCGTGGAGGTAGCCGACCAGGGCGTGGGCGGGCAGGCCGGGCGTTCCGCCGCCGGTGCCGGCCGCGGTCGTCGCGGTCACCGCGGCCGACCTGGCGGACTCGCCGGCGTCGTTGCTCGCGGTGACCTGGAAGCTGTACGCCGTCGACGGCGCGAGTCCGGTGACGGTGGCCGACGTGCCGCTCGCCGTCTGGACCCTGACCCCGTCGCGGTAGACCGCGTAACTGGTGGCGCCGGTCGCCGCCGACCAGGACAGGGCGACGGAGGAGGACGTGACCGTGCCGGTCCTGAGGCCGGTGGGCGGGGCGGGCGGCTGCCCGGTGCTCGCGCCCGGGCCGACCAGGGAGACGTCGTCGGCGTAGTAGGCGCCGGTGCCGTACCAGCCGTGCGTGTAGAGGGTCACCTTCGTCGTGGCGGCGCCGGTGGTGAAGGTGGTGGTCAGCTTCTGCCAGTCGGGGGCGGACTGGGTCCAGGTGGAGACGTCGGGGGTGCCGGTGCCGTTCGCGCCGAGGTAGACGTAGGAGCCGCGGACGTAACCGGACAGCGTGTAGTGCGCGTTCGGCTGGACGGTCACCGTCTGCGCGCACTGGGCGTTGTCGCTGCCGGCCGGGGTGGCCTGCAGTGCGGAACTTCCGCTGTGCACAGGCGAGTTGACCGTCGTACCGGCCGTGCAGGTCCAGCCGTCGAGGCCGGACTCGAAGCCGCCGTTGCGGGTGAGGTCCGCGTCGGCCGCACGGGCGGCCGACGACAGCGCGGTGATGCCGGGCACGGCCAGCAGGGCGGCCGTGAGCAGGGCGAGGACGGATCTGGGGCGTCCGGCGCGTCGGGTGCGGTCCACAAGGGCCTCCGGCGATGGGGGAGTTGGAGGGGCGGAGTGCACTCAACTTGGTCCAGACCAATCCTGTTGTCAAGGTGTGCGGTCGCTACCCGCCCCCGTCCCCGGTCGGCCCCGCCGCCGCCTCGTGCATCGCCAGTTCCAGCAGCGCCGGATCGGTCAGCGTGCCGGAGCCGTCCGGCGCCACCAGCCAGCGGACGCCCTGCGTGGCCCGGCCCGGGTACGGCACGACGATCCAGGTGCCGGGCCCGGCGGTACGGATGCCGGTGCCGAGCCAGCGGGCCGCGGTGCCCGGCGGCACGAAGAAGCCGACCCGGTTGTCACCGAAGTCGGCCAGTACCGGGCCGGGGTGATCGAGCACCCGGGTGAGCACGTCGAGCGTGGGATAGCCCAGGTCGCCCGGCAGGATCAGCACGTCCCAGGCCTTGCCCGCCGGGAGCAGCGCGACCCCGAGGGGGTTGCGCTCCCATTCCCAGCGGCAGGCCCCGGGATCCGGTGCGACGGATGCCAGCCATTCGACCGCCGTCTTCGCCCCAGTCATGAGAAGGCCTCCCTTTCCCTCGTGGACGCACTCGCGTCACCAGGGAGAGGGAGGCCCTGCGGTCCGCATTACGCGGCTTCCGGATCCTCTTTGGAGTGAGCTGGATCACACCCCTCGGGGTTCAGCTGTCGAAGCCAAGACCCAGCCGGTCCATCGCCCGCAGCCACAGATTGCGCCGGCCGCCGTGGGCGTCCGCGCGGGCCAGCGACCACTTGGTCAGGGCGATACCGGTCCAGGCGAAGGGCTCCGGCGGGAACGGCAGCGGTTTCTTGCGCACCATCTCCAGCTCGGTCCGCTCGGTGCGCTCCCCGTCCAGCAGGTCCAGCATCACGTCGGCGCCGAACCGCGTGGCGCCGACGCCGAGCCCGGTGTAGCCGGCCGCGTACGCCACCTTCCCTTGGTGGGCCGTGCCGAAGAACGCCGAGAAGCGGGAGCAGGTGTCGATCGCGCCGCCCCAGGCGTGGGTGAAGCGGACGCCCTCCAGCTGCGGGAAGCAGGTGAAGAAGTGCCCCGCGAGCTTGGCGTACGTCTCCGGCCGGTCGTCGTACTCGGCGCGCACCCGGCCGCCGTAGTGGTGGATCGCGTCGTAGCCGCCCCACAGGATCCGGTTGTCGGCGGACAGCCGGAAGTAGTGGAACTGGTTCGCCGAGTCGCCGAGGCCCTGGCGGTTCTTCCAGCCGATCTCGGCCAGTTGGTCGGCGCTCAGCGGCTCGGTCATCAGCGCGTAGTCGTAGACCGGGACGGTGTACGAGCGCACGCGCCGCAGCAGGCTCGGGAAGATGTTCGTGCCGAGCGCGACCCTGCGGGCGCGGACGGAACCGTACGGGGTGCGGACGGCCAGTCCGGCACCGTACTGCTGCAGGGTGAGGGCGGGCGTGTGCTCGTACACGCGCACGCCCAGCCGGATGCACGCCTGCTTCAGACCCCAGACCAGCTTGGCCGGGTTCAGCATGGCCACGCCCCGGCGGTCCCACAGGCCCGCCTCGAAGGTGGGCGAGGCGACCTGCTCGCGCACGGCGTCGGCGTCGAGGAACTCGATGCCGTCCGCGAGGCCCCTCTGATCCAGCTCCCGGTGCCAGTCGCGCAGCTCCCAGGCCTGGTAGGTCTCGGTGGCGACGTCGATCTCGCCGGTGCGCTCGAAGTCGCAGTCGATGCCGTGCCGGGCGACGGCGGCCTCGATCTCGTCGAGGTTGCGCCGGCCCATCTCCTCCAGCTTGTGGATCTCGTCCGGCCAGCGGGCCAGCCCGTTGGGCAGGCCGTGCGTGAGGGAGGCAGCACAGAAGCCGCCGTTGCGTCCGGAGGCGGCCCAGCCCACCTCGCGGCCTTCCAGCAGCACCACATCGCGCTGCGGGTCGCGCTCCTTGGCATTGAGTGCGGTCCACAGTCCGCTGTAGCCGCCGCCGACGACCAGCAGGTCGCAGGTCTCGGCGGTGGTGAGGGCGGGCTCGGCGTGCGGCTTGCCGGGGTCTTCCAGCCAGTACGAGACCGGCTGGGCTTCGGAAAGAGAGGCCATCCAGTTGTCTTTGCCACGACTCATGGCGCTTGGGGCCATGATTTCAACTCCCTACAGAGCTTTACGCCTTTTGACTGTTACGGCGGTTGGTGATGAGCATCGAGACCAGGACGAACAGCACGGCGACGAGGAACATGGCCGTACCGATGACATTGATCTGAACGGGCGTTCCGCGCTGCGCCGAACCCCACACGAACATGGGGAAGGTGACGGTCGAGCCCGCGTTGAAATTGGTGATGATGAAATCGTCGAAGGAGAGCGCGAAGGAGAGCAGCGCGCCCGCGGCGATTCCGGGTGCCGCGATGGGCAGGGTGACCCTCAGGAAGGTCTGCACCGGGCCGGCGTACAGGTCCCGGGCGGCCTCCTCCAGACGCGGGTCCATCGACATCACACGTGCCTTGACCGCGGTGACGACGAAGCTCATGCAGAACATGATGTGCGCGATCAGGATCGTGTAGAAGCCCAGCTGGGCACCCATGTTGAGGAACAGGGTGAGCAGCGAGGCCGCCATGACGACCTCGGGCATCGCCATCGGCAGGAAGATCAGCGAGTTGACGGCGCCGCGGGCGCGGAAGCGGTAGCGGACCAGCGCGAAGGCGATCATCGTGCCGAGGATCGAGGCGCCGATCGTCGCCCATACGGCGATCTGGAGGCTGATGGACAGCGAGCCGCACATGTCGGCGACGCCGCACGGGTCCTTCCAGGCGTCCGTGGAGAACTGCTGCCACTCGTAGTTGAAGCGCCCCTTCGGTTTGTTGAAGGAGAACACCGTCACGATGATGTTCGGCAGTAGCAGATAGGAGAGCGTCAGCAGTCCCGCGATGACGACGAGATGGCGCTTGAGCCAGGTGACGAAGGGCATTTAGACCAGATCCTCCGTCCCGGACCGGCGGATGTAGACCGTGACCATCAACAGGATCGCGGCCATGAGGATGAAGGAAAGGGCGGCTGCCGTCGGATAGTCCAGAATCCGCAGGAACTGCGTCTGGATGACGTTGCCGATCATGCGGGTGTCGGTCGAGCCGAGGAGTTCGGCGTTGACGTAGTCACCGGCCGCAGGGATGAAGGTGAGCAGCGTGCCGGAGACCACGCCCGGCATCGACAGCGGGAAGGTCACCTTGCGGAAGGTGGTCCACGGCTTGGCGTACAGGTCGCCGGCCGCCTCGTGGAGCCGTCCGTCGATCCGCTCCAGCGAGGTGTACAGCGGAAGGATCATGAACGGCAGGAAGTTGTAGGTCAGACCGCACACCACCGCGAGTGGCGTGGCGAGGACGCGGTCGCCCGATGTCCAGCCGAGCCAGCTGGTGACGTCCAGGATGTGCAGCGTGTTGAGGGTGCCGACGACCGGACCGCCGTCCGCGAGGATCGTCTTCCAGGCCAGGGTGCGGATCAGGAAGCTGGTGAAGAACGGCGCGATCACCAGGATCATGATCAGGTTGCGCCAGCGGCCCGCGCGGAAGGCGATCAGATAGGCCAGCGGGTAGCCCAGCACCAGGCACAGCACGGTCGCGGCGGCGGCGTAGAAGACCGAGCGCAGGAACTGCGGCCAGTACTCGGCCAGGGCGTCCCAGTAGGTCGCGAAGTGCCAGGTGACCTTGTAGCCCTCCTCCAGGGAGCCCGTCTGCACGGACGTGGAGGCCTGGTAGATCATCGGCAGTGCGAAGAAGACGACCAGCCACAGGAGGCCGGGCAGCAGCAGCCAGTACGGCGTGAACCGGCCGCGCCTCCGCGCGGGCTGCTTCGCCGGCTCGGTGGGGGCGAGAGGCGGGGGCGCCTCGGTGAGGGTCGACATGTCTATGCGGCCTCTTCCTCGACGGTCTCCACACCGGCGTCGATGTCCTGGGCCGCGTCCAGACCGAAGGTGTGGGCCGGGCTCCAGTGCAGGACCACGTCGGCGCCGGGCACCAGACGGGAGTCCCGGTCGATGTTCTGGGCGTAGACCTCGAACTCGGGGCAGACGGAACTGTCGATCACGTACTGCGTGGAGACGCCGATGAAGCTGGAGTCCGCGATCTTCCCGGTGATGCGGTTGCGACCCTCGGGGATCTCGCCCGCGTCGTCGGCGTGCGTGAGCGCGATCTTCTCGGGCCGGATGCCGACCAGCACCTTGCCGCCGGTCGTCGTCGGGGCGGAACAACGCGACTCGGGCAGCACCAGCTTGCCGCCGCCCGCCTTCAGCACGATGTCGTCGCCGCTCTTGGCGTCGACCTCGGCCTCGATCAGGTTGGACGTGCCGAGGAAGTTCGCGACGAAGGTGGTCTGCGGGTTCTCGTACAGGTCGGTGGGCGAGCCGAGCTGCTCGACGCGGCCCGCGTTCATCACGGCGACCGTGTCGGCCATGGTCATGGCCTCCTCCTGGTCGTGCGTGACGTGGACGAAGGTGATGCCGACCTCGGTCTGGATGCGCTTGAGCTCCAGCTGCATCTGGCGGCGCAGCTTCAGGTCGAGGGCGCCGAGCGGCTCGTCCAGCAGGAGCACCTTCGGGTGGTTGATCAGCGCCCGCGCCACCGCGACCCGCTGCTGCTGGCCACCGGAGAGCTGGTGCGGTTTCTTGCGCGCCTGCTCGCCGAGCTGGACAAGATCCAGCATCTCCTCGACCTGCTTCTTCACGCTCTTGATGCCGCGCCGGCGCAGGCCGAAGGCGACGTTCTCGAAGATGTCGAGGTGCGGGAAGAGGGCGTAGGACTGGAAGACCGTGTTGACCGGCCGTTTGTACGGCGGCAGGTGGGTGACCTCCTGGTCGCCGAGGTGCACGGTGCCGCTGGTCGGCTCCTCCAGGCCCGCGATCATGCGCAGGGTGGTCGTCTTGCCGCAGCCCGAGGCGCCGAGCAGGGCGAAGAAGGAGCCCTGTGGCACGGTCAGGTCCAGCGGATGTACGGCGGTGAAGGAGCCGTAGGTCTTGCCGATCCCGGTGAGGCGGACGTCGCCGCTGCTGTCTGTCGTCGTCTTCATCGTCGTCACGCCCCTGTGAGCTTCGCGAACTTCTCTTCGTAGGCCGTCTCTTCCTTCTGGCTCAGGGAGCGGAAGGCATGGGACTTCGCCTGCATGGCCTTGTCGGGAACGATCAGTGGGTTGTTCGCCGCATCCTTGTCGATCTTCGCAAGGTAGGGCTTCACCCCGTCGACCGGACTCACGTAGTTGATGTAGGCGGCGAGCGCGGCGGCCTGTTCCGGCTCGTAGTAGAAGTCGATCAACCGCTCGGCGTTCGTCTTGTGGCGCGCCTTGTTCGGGATCAGCATGTTGTCCGACGAGGTCATGTAGCCGCTGTCGGGGATGACGAAGTCCACGTCCGGGCTGTCCGCCTTGAGCTGGACCACATCTCCGGCCCAGGCGATGCAGGCCGCGAAGTCGCCCTTGGTGAGGTCGGACGTGTAGTCGTTGCCGGTGAAGCGGCGGATCTGGCCCTTGTCGACGGCCTTCTGGAGCCGGGCGATCACCGCGTCGTAGTCGTCGTCGGTGAAGTTCGCCGGGTCCTTGCCCATGTCGAGCAGGGTCATGCCGATGCTGTCGCGCATCTCCGACAGGAAGCCGACGCGGCCCTTGAGCTTGGGGTTGTCGAGCAGGTCGGAGACCGACTTCACCTCGATGCCGTCGAGCGCCTTCTTGTTGTAGGCGATGACCGTCGAGATGCCCTGCCAGGGGTACGAGTACGCCCGTCCCGGGTCCCAGTCCGGGTCGCGGAACTGAGCCGACAGGTTGGTGTAGGCATGCGGCAGGTTGGACGGGTCCAGTTTCTGGACCCAGCCGAGGCGGATCAGCCGGGCCGCCAGCCAGTCGGTGAGGACGATGATGTCCCGGCCGGTGTCCTGGCCCGCGGAGAGCTGCGGCTTGATCTTGCCGAAGAACTCGTTGTTGTCGTTGATGTCCTCGGTGTACTTGACCGAGATGCCGGTCCGCCTGTGAAAGGTGTCGAGCGTCGGGTGGTGCTTCCCGCTGTCGTCGACGTCGATGTACTCGGTCCAGTTGGAGAAGTTCACCGTCTTCTCCGCGGCCGAGTGGTCCTCGGCGGAGGTGCCGCCCTGCGTCTTGCCCGCCGCGGGAATGCCGCAGGCGCTCAGCGCCCCGAGGCCGCCGACGGTGAGCGCGCCGCCCGCGGAGGCACGCAGCAGTGACCTGCGGGTCATCGCCGCCCGGCCGTTGCGCAGGCTGCGCCGCATGGCGGCCGCTTGGGCCGGGGTCAGGCGGTCGGGCTCGTACTGCTCCATGCGCTTGGTGCCCTTTCGGGAGGGTTCGGCCTTGTCACGGCCTGGTCGTCGCTAGCGGTCCCCGAAGATGGTGCGGTGCCAGTCCTTCCTGGCCACCGCGGTGTTGTCGAACATTACGTGCTTGACCTGCGTGTACTCCTCGAACGAGTACGCAGACATGTCCTTGCCGAAGCCGGACGCCTTGTAGCCGCCGTGCGGCATCTCACTGATGATCGGGATGTGGTCGTTGATCCACACGCAGCCCGCCTTGATCTCGCGGGTGGCGCGGTTGGCCCGGTAGACATTGCTGCTCCAGGCGGAGGCGGCGAGGCCGTACGGGGTGTCGTTGGCCAGCCGGATGCCCTCATCCTCACTGTCGAACGGCAATACGACCAGTACCGGACCGAAGATCTCGGACTGGACTATCTCGCTGTCCTGCGCGGCGTCGGCGACCAGGGTCGGCCGGTAGTAGGCGCCGTCCTCGAGGTCGCCCCGGGGAGCCTCGCCGCCGGTCACCACGCGCGCGTAGGCACGCGCCCGGTCCACGAAGCCGGCGACCCGGTCGCGCTGGACGTGCGAGATGAGCGGCCCGAGGTCGGTGCCCGCGGCGAACGGGTCCCCGAGCCGTACGGTCTCCATCAGCGCCGCCGTCCGCTCCAGGAAGGCCTCGTAGAGCGGTCGCTGCACGTACGCGCGCGTGGCGGCCGTGCAGTCCTGCCCGGTGTTGATGAGCGCACCCGCGACCGCGCCGTTCGCGGCGGCCTCCAGGTCGGCGTCGTCGAAGACGACGAAGGGCGCCTTGCCGCCCAGCTCCAGGTGGAGGCGCTTGACGGTGGCGGTGGCGATCTCGGCGACCCGCCTGCCGACGGCGGTGGACCCGGTGAAGGAGGTCATGGCCACGTCGGGGTGACCGACCAGATGCTCACCGACGTCCTTCCCGGCCCCGGTGACGATGTTGATGACACCGTCCGGGATGCCCGCGTCCGTGGCGGCCTGGGCGAACAGCAGGGAGGTCAGCGGGGTCAGCTCGGCGGGCTTGAGCACGATGGTGTTGCCCGCGGCGATGGCCGGGAGGATCTTCCAGGCAGCCATCTGGAGGGGGTAGTTCCAGGGGGCGATGGATCCGACGACCCCGATGGGCTCGCGCCGGACGTACGACGTGTGGTCGCCCGAGTACTCACCGGCCGACTGCCCCTGCAGATGCCGGGCCGCGCCCGCGAAGAAGGCGGTGTTGTCGATCGTCCCCGGCACGTCGAACTCGCGGGTCAGCTTGAGCGGCTTGCCGCACTGGAGGGACTCGGCGCGTGCGAGGTCCTCGGCACGGTCGGCGAGCACGGCGGCGAAGCGGTGCAGGGCGTCGGAGCGCTCGCCCGGGGTGGTGGTGGACCAGCCCGGGAAGGCCTCGCGCGCGGCGGCCACGGCCGCGTCGACGTCGTCGGTGCCGGCCAGTTCGTAGGTGTACACCTCCTCGCCGGTGGCCGGGTCGACCACGGCGTGCGTACGACCGGAGGTGCCCTTCGTCAGGCGGCCCGCGATGAACTGCGCGCCATCCGCGAAGCGCTCCTGCGCGGGGAATCGTTCCGGGGTGGCGGTGCCCGGCTTGTGCATGTCGCTCTCCTCCGCCGTTCGCCCCGTCCCGGGGGGTGGGTGGCGTAGCTCCAGCTCGATTTGAGTGCCGATCCTGACAGAGCAATAGGACTCCAACAAGTGATTCCGTTGTTGCCTTTTGGTTACGCGACGGAATCTGTCGACCAGGTGTCGAGTCGGCACGGAAAAGGGCGGACGGAGTGTCAGTGGTGCGTGCCAGACTCGCGTGCATGGGGAAGATCGACGGGCTGGAAGCCCTGATCAGGGAAGTCCGGGCCGGGTCCCGTATCAAGTATCTGCACTTCTGGGGGCACCGACCGCGGCCGGACGGCAGGATCGGCGCGAGCTGTCTGAGTCAGTGGTGGCCGTCACCCTTCGTGGTGGAGGGTGTCGCATACGCGACGGCCGAGCACTGGATGATGGCCGGAAAGGCGCGCCTGTTCGAAGACGCGGAGGCGGAGCGCCGGGTGCTGGCGGCGGAGCATCCCGCCGAGGCGAAGAAGGCGGGGCGGCTGGTCCGCGACTTCGACGAGGCGGCCTGGGAGCGGGAGCGCTTCCGGATCGTGGTCGAGGGCAGCGTGCACAAGTTCGCGGCCGACGACGGCCTCCGGGAGTTCCTGCTGGGTACCGGCGACCGCGTTCTGGTGGAGGCGAGCCCCGTGGACCGCGTCTGGGGCATAGGCCTCGCCGCAACCGACGAGGCGGCCTCGGACCCCGAGCGGTGGAAAGGCCCCAACCTGCTGGGCTTCGCGCTGATGGAGGCACGGGAGAGGCTCGCGGGGGCATGACCCGTCAGCCCGGCCGGCACCGGCGTCGGCCCCGCTCCTGAGCGAGGGGCGGGGCCGGTCGTGAAGCGTGGGTCAGCCCTTGTAGGCCGCGATGGCGAAGGCGAACAGTCCCAGCACCAGCACGATGCCCGCGGCGCCGCAGATGATCCCCGCGAGGGCCACACCCGGGTTGGTGGCCTCGCCCCGGCGGGCCTTGCCGCGGCCCAGGGCACCGAGGACCACGGCCACGACGCCCATCACCAGAGCGAGCGGCCACAAGCAGAAACCGACCGTCGCCAGGATGCCCAGCACCAGCGAGGCCGTGCCCATGCCGTTGTTCGGCTGCGGCTGCAGACCCGGCCAGCCGTAACCGCCGGCCGCGGGGTAGACGGGGATGCCGGGTCCGCCGTGGGCCGGCTGCGGGGCCGGGTAGCCGTACGCCGACGGCCCGCCCGGGTAGCCGTACGGCACCTGCCCGGGTCCCTCGGGGGATACGGGCGGCGGGGGCACGGGGACCGTCTCCTGAGGCTGGGCGACGGCTGCCGTGGGCGGCGCGTAGGGGCTGCCGGGGGCGGCGGGGGGACCGTACGGGCTGCCGGAAGCGGCGGGAGGAGCATAGGGAGACGCCGGGGTTCCGGCCGGGGATCCGGCACCGGGCGGGGCGAACGGGTTCGCCGGGGGCACGGGGGCCGGGGGCGCGAACGGGTTCGCCGGGGCGGCAGCCGCCGGCGCGGAAGCGGGGGGCGCGGAAGCAGGGGGCGCGGAAGCCGGGGGTGCGAAGGGGTTCGCCGGAGTGTTTGCCGCGGGCGGGTAGGCCGGGGGTGCGAACGGGTTCGCCGGAGTGTTTGCCGCGGGCGCGGAAGCCGGGGGTGCGAAGGGGTTCGCCGGAGTGTTTGCCGCGGGCGCGGAGGCCGGGGGTGTGATGGGGGCGGCCGGTTTGACCCACGCCGGGGGTATCGCGTCGGCGGGCTCGTCCGTCGCGGGCAGGGACGTGACCGTCTGCTGGTCGTGGAGGGAGGGGTGCGGTGCCAGCGCCGGGGACGGACCGGAGAGGACCGTGTCACCTGGTCCCTGCAGGCTCACGGGAGCCGCCCACGGGTCGGCGCTCTCGGGCTGCGCGGCCCCCTGCCCCGGCCCGACCTGCGTCGCCTGCTCCACGGGTCGGTCCTCGACAGCCCCCTCGCCCGGCTGCTCGGACGCGGCTCGCTCCCCGGTCCCCTTGTTCAGGGAGAGCCGAGGTGACGTGGGCCGGCCCCCGGTGTCGTGCTCCGGTGGCAGTGGCTGTGGCACCTCGTCGGACATGGCTCGGAACCCCCTGTGATCGATGTCCCGTCATGCTACGGCGAGGGCCGGGCCCCCAGGGCGGGGGCCTACGATGATCCCGAGTCACCGATCAGCCGATCACCCGCGCCCGGACCAGGGACCTCGTTCCCCGGGCGCCGTTCCCGGGGAGGAACCCTTGACCGAGCGCAGCTCCGTACCCGCCGGCGGCACGCCCGACCGCGATCTGCACGCCTTCATCGCCGGACTGCCCAAGGCCGAACTGCACGTGCACCACGTCGGCTCCGCCTCCCCGCGCATCGTCTCCACCCTGGCCGCCCGTCACCCCGACTCCAAGGTCCCCACGGACCCCGAGGCGCTGGCCGACTACTTCACGTTCACGGACTTCGCGCACTTCATCGACGTGTACCTGTCCGTCGTGGACCTGATCCGCACCCCGGAGGACGTCCGGCTGCTGACCTACGAGGTGGCCCGCGACCTGGCCCGGCAGCAGGTGCGGTACGCCGAGCTGACGATCACCCCGTTCTCCTCCACCCGGCGCGGCATCGACGAGCTGGGCTTCATGGCCGCGATCGAGGACGCGCGCAAGGCGGCCGAGTCCGAGTTCGGGACCGTACTGCGCTGGTGCTTCGACATTCCCGGCGAGGCCGGGCTCGAGTCCGCCGAGGAGACCGTTCGCCTCGCCACCGACGACCGGATCCGCCCGGAGGGCCTGGTGTCGTTCGGGCTCGGCGGGCCCGAGATCGGCGTGCCCCGGCCGCAGTTCAAGCCGTACTTCGACCGGGCCATCGCCGCAGGGCTGCACTCCGTCCCGCACGCCGGGGAGACGACGGGCCCGGAGACGGTGTGGGACGCGCTGACCGAGCTGCGCGCCGAGCGGATCGGGCACGGCACCAGCGCGGCTCAGGATCCCGAGCTGCTCGCCCACCTCGCCGAGCACCGCATCCCGCTGGAGGTCTGCCCGACCTCCAACATCGCCACCCGCGCGGTCCGCACCCTGGACGAGCACCCGATCAAGGAGTTCGCCCGGGCCGGCGTGGTGGTGACGATCAACTCCGACGACCCGCCGATGTTCGGCACCGACCTCAACACCGAGTACGCGGTGGCCGCCCGCCTCCTCGACCTGGACGAGCAGGGCCTGGCCGACCTGGCCAAGAACGCCGTCGAGGCGTCCTTCCTGGACAACGCCGGCAAGGCACGGATCGCGGCGGAGATCGACACGTACACCGCGACCTGGCTCGCCCCCTGATTCCTGCGCCATGGTCACAATGGGGGCCATGCAGACCGTGACCGCCGTGGCCCACCGCGGCGCCCCCTATCGCTTCCGCGAGAACACCCTCGACTCCCTGCGTTCCGCGCTCGACCTGGGCGCGGACGGGGTCGAGGTCGACGTACGCCTCACCCGCGACGGCGTCCCCGTGCTGCTGCACGACGTGACGCTGAAGCGGCTGTGGGAGCACGACCGGCCGCTGCACTCCCTGTCGGCCGACGAGGTGCGCGGGCTCACGGCGGGCGGGGTGCCGACGCTGGCGGAGGCGCTGGCCGCGACCGACGGCAGCCGGGTGATGCTGGACCTGTGCGGCCGGGTGGACCGCAGGAGCGTGCAGCAGGTCATGGACGTGGTGCGGCAGAGCGGAGCCCGCGACCGCGTGTACTACTGCGCGCATGCCGAGGCCATGCTCGCCGTGCGCGCCGCCGATCCGTCCGCCGAGATCGCCCTGACCTGGACGACGCTTGCCCCGCCCCGGCCGGCGCTGCTGGCTGCGGTGCGCCCCCGCTGGCTCAACTACCGCTTCTCCCTGGTCGACCGTGACCTGGCGGTCCGTGTCCACCGGGACGGGTACCTGCTGTCCGTCTGGACCCCGGACACCCGCCGCTCCCTGCGCCGCCTCCTCGACCTGGGCGTCGACTCGATCACCACCAACCGGGTCGACGTCCTGCACTCCCTGCGCAACGGCGGCTAACCTCCGGCGAACTCCAGCGGCGGCGCGATCGCCTGGGCGTCGGCTCCCTCCCCCACCCACAGCCGGATCAGCAGGGCGGCCGTGGCCTCCAGCAGCCCGGCGCGGTCCAGTCCGCCGGCGTGCAGCGGTGCACAGCCGAGGTCGTGCACGAGGCGCCGTACGACCGCGAGCGCGTCCTCGTCGTCCCCGCAGAGCGGGACGGCGAGGGGACGGCCGGCGAAGACCGGCGGGGTCAGCCGCCAGACGCTCTCATGGCAGAGGTTGAAGGCCTTGACCACGTGGGCGTCGGGGGCCGCGGCGGCGATCCGCTCGGCGGCCGCGGGGCCGCCGGCCGTGCGGAGGCCGAAGTCCGGGCCCACCGGGTTGGTGCAGTCGATCAACACCCGCCCGCGCAGGACGTCCGCGCGTGCGGCGACCACCTCCACGACCGCCGGGTACGGCAGCGCGAGCAGCACCGCGTCGCTCCCGTGCTCCGCCGCCGCCCGTACGTCTCCCCGTGACCGGCTGCCCGCGAGCACGTCGTGCCCGGCGCGCTTCCACCGGGTTCCGAGCGCGTCCGCCATGCCGCCCGTGCCGAGTATTCCGATACGCACAACTGCCACCCCGTCCGAGCCGGTTGGATTCGCATACGGCCACGACAGTAGGAAGCGGCTCGGGCACCATTCGGTACGTGACCGACGACCAGGCGTTCCTCGCCGACTGCCGCGCCCGGCTCGCCTTCGACCTGCTCGCCAACACCTGGAACTCCGTGGTGCTGTGGGCCCTCAAGAACGGCCCCCGGCGGCCGGGCGCGCTGCGCGAGACCATCGGCGGGATCAGTCAGAAGGTGCTGACCGAGACGCTGCGGCGGCTGGAGTTCAACGGGTTGGTGGAGCGGCGGGCGTACACCGGTGCGCCGCCCCGGGTGGAGTACGGGCTCACGGACCTCGGGCGCACGCTGCTCGCCCCCATCGACGCCTTCGGTGCGTGGGCCTTCGCGCACGGGGACGAGGTCATGGCCGCGCAGGAGCGCTACACGCGCGAGCGCTGAGCCACCGTCGCCGGGTCGGCGGGGGTGGTGCGGGTGAGGTACTGCGGGACGGGCGCCGAGTCCTTGCCGTCGTCGCGGACCAGGCCGTAGCGGATGGCGCCCTGCGCAGGGCCGGTGGCAACGTCCTGGTGCACCGCCTGCCAGGTGGACGGGAACACGATGACGCCGTAGTCGCAGCCGCGTTCGTTCACGGTGAGGGTGACGTTGCCGTCCAGGTAGAAGTACTCGTTCTGCCACATCTGCTGGGTCCCGGCGGGCAGCACCGCGTAGCCGATGGCGGGACCGCCCATGCCGGTGGCGTAGCCGTCGGGGCTGCCGGCCAGCGGATCGTCCATGCGGCGGCCGCCGCCCGAGGCGACGTGGAACAACTTGCCCCGCAGCCCGGTCCAGGCCGGCATGACCAGCGCGCCGGGCCGCGACTTCGGCAGGATCTGCCAGCGGACCTGGACGTAGCCCCGGCCGCTGAGCGTGACGCCGTCCCCGCGGTGCTGCATCACGGCCTTGGCGCCGCCGGTGCTGGTGATGCCGGTCTCGGGGCGGCGGGGCAGGGCGGCCGGGGGCGTGTCCGGGTCGGGGGCCCGGTCGACGGCGTCGACGACCGTGCCGTAGACGGCCTTCTGCCGGGTCGCTGAGGGTGTGGGCGCGGGGGTGGGCGAGGCGGAGGGGGGCGGGGAAGCGGGGGCGGCGGGAGGCCGGACGGTCGTGCGGGCCGCCGTGGGCGCCGGTGCCGTCCGTGCGGGCGGTGCGTCGGGGGTGCGTACGACGACGTAGGCGCCGCCCGCGACGAGCGTCGCCCCCGCCGTCACGGCCACGGCGGGCTTGGCCAGGGCGCTCAGCGCCTTCGCGGACCAGCCTGCGGTGGTGGCCGCGGCGGCCGTCTTGCCGCCGAACGCCAGCGACAGGGTGAACCCGGCGGGTACGGGCACGAGGGCGATCCCGGCGATGAGCCGGTCGGCCGGTACGACGGGCTCGCGTGCGTCGCCGCAGCAGCCGCAGCCCCGGAGGTGCCGCGCCAGCCGTTTGCGCCACACCGAGTCGGGTCGGCCGTGCCAGCGGGCGGTCAGGGCGGGCAGCTCGGGGCAGGCCCCGGCCAGGGCCCGCACGATGCCGCGGGAGGTCTCCAGGCGTGCCTTCATGCGCTGGACGCGGACGGCGGCGTGCTGCCTGCTGATGCCGACGGCCGCGGCCAGCTCGCGCCGGGTCAGCTCGCCGGCCACCTCCAGCCACCACAGCGACAGCAGCTGCCGGTCCTCGGCGTCCAGCCAGCGCACGGCTTCCGCGACCTCACGCCGCTGCCCCTCCAACTGGAGCCGCAGGACGGACAGTTCGACGAAGTCGCCGGCCTCCTGCGGCGGGCCCTCGGTCGGCCGCCGGTCCTTCCCGCGGCGCGCCCGGTCGCGTATCTGCCGCATGGCGATGGCCATCAGCCAGGACCGGAAGCTGTCCGGGTCGCGGAGCGTGCCGAGGTTGTCGACGGCGCGGAGCATGGTCTCCTGGACGACGTCGTCGACGTCGGCGTGGCCGTTCAGGGCGCGGCCCACGACGTTGTAGACCAGCGGCAGCCAGCCCTGGAGCAGTTCCTCCAGCGCCCGCCGGTCGCCGGCCTGTGCGGCGGCGACGACGACGGACCACTCCCTGCCGCCCACGTCCGTCCTCATGCCCGCACCTTCTCAGCCCGGGCCGTCCTGCATGCAATGCCGTGGATCACACTGAGGAGACGCGCCCGGCGGTGGCCGGATAACAGTTTTTCCGGGTTGTAGGGGGAGGTCGGCCCACCATCGTTCTCACGGGGTCCGCTTCAGGACCGCGGTCGCGGCGAGCGGTTGCGATCGAGGGCGCTTCAGAGCTCCCACGGCCGGTGACGGCCGGGATGCGAGTGACCGGGAAGCGAAAGCGTCACCATTCGGCCGAGTTCCGACGGCTCCGCGCATCCCTGTCTCACCTTTCCGGCCGGTGAAAGAGTCCGATCGGCCTACTAAAAGGGGTGACAAAGCACAGGGGGTGCTCGAGACGTGGAATTTCGAGAACACCCACCCAGGGGCAGATGTCCCGCACTCGAACTCCCGACGGAAATAGGCGAGAGTCCGCGCGAGCGAGATCAGGTGCCCGATATCCGGGACCCGGACAACCAGGAGGAAAGCCCGACATGCGAGTGCCCACCCGATCGAACACGCAGCCGCGACGCCCGAGATGGGGAGCGCGGATCGCCGGTGCCGGCGTGACCGCGGCAGTGGTTGTCGGCATCGCCGCCAGCCCCGCGTCGGCCGCGGCCGTACCGCCCATCTTCGTGTCGGGCAATCCGGACGCGGTCTGCCCCGACGGCTCGAAAGCGCTCAGGGTGGACCCTTCGGACACCCCTCAGGTGTTCCCCATCCAGCTTCCCGGCGACGGAAGCGGCACCCTCACCGTCACGTTCACCAACGCGCAGAAGACGGTGAACTTCACCATCGCGCAGCCCAACTCCATCGCCGTCCGCCAGGTCACGGTCAAGGGCGGCGACAACGCCAACCGCTACCTCGACATCGCCAATACCGGGTTCCCCAACGGCATCGACGCCGACACGGGACTCATCTCCCCGCTCAACAACGGCGGCCAGCTCCCCGACGTCAGCCACGCCGACTTCTGCTTCATCCCCGACAACTACGGCTGACAGAAGCACGGATGAAGTGGGGCCCGGGAAACCGGGCCCCGTCGACGAGTGCATCGTCATGGCCGCCCTCAAGCAGCAGCGGTAGCCGCGGCGGCGGCCGGCGCGCCGAGCGCCTCCAGGCGCTTGATCTTCCTGCGTACGAGGTACAGCGGGACGACCCCGAACACGCCGAACGACATGTCGACAAGGCTCCACCAGAAGGGGATTCCCCGGACCGGTCCGCACACGAGCGCAAGCGGGATGATCCCGGCGCAGGCGATCATCCCGAACTCGACCACCCAGATGTTGCGGACCGGGTCCCGGTACGGCCCGTAGAAGGCGACCGCGATGACGAGGTGCGCGAAGGCCAGCCAGTCGGTGCCGTACAGCACGAACGGGTACGTGGCGTCGACGGTGTCGAGTCCGTCCCGCACCCGCGCGATCCACGCCATGAGGCCGGGCAGGTAGTCGGGCACGGACAGCGCCCGCAACGCGCTCTCGGTCCAGCGGAGTTCGTGGACCAGCGGAAAGGCGGTGGCCCCGCTGAGCACGAGGCACACGACGAAGAAGACCAGCCAGACGCGGATGCCCTTGAGCAGGGCGGCTCTGTCGCTCATGGCCAGAGCGTACGCCTGCATTTGAACGTGTTCAAAATTTGGCGGGTGCTCCTACTCCCGGCTCAGGACCTGGCGCAGCTCGCTGCGGCGGCGGATGCCCAGCTTCTTGTAGGTGCTGGTGAGATGGGTCTCCACGGTGCGCCGGGCGAGGTGCAGCAGGCCTGCGATCTCCGTGTTCGTGCGTCCGTCGGCGGCCAGCTGGGCGATGCGCAGTTCGCTGCCCGTGAGGGCACCCGAGCCGGTGCGGGCGGCCGCGGTACGCCGGGCGCCGCCGGCCCGCAGGGCTTCTTCGGCGAGCGTCCGCAGCCGTAGCGCGCCCAGGCGTTCGGCCAGCTCGGCCGCCTCCCGCAGACAGTGCCGGGCCCGGGCGCGTTCCCCGGCCGCGGTCAGTTGCCTGCCCTGGGCGAGCAGCGCCGCCGAAAGCTCCGGCCCGGCGCCGGCGGGCGCGTCCCGCAGCAGTCGTACGGCTTCCTCGGCCAGTTCCAGACCCCGGCGGCCGCCGGTGACCGTGCCGAGCGCGCGCAGCGCCCGGCCCACCGTGCGGGGTGTGCCCCACACCCGGGCGAGGCGCAGTTCCTCCTCGGCGAGGGCGATCGCCTCCTCGGGTGCGCCGAGGGCGAGCCGGGACAGGGCGGCGGCCGAGCGCCACGGGGTCACGACCGGGCTGAGGACCTCGCGGGCCGACTGGCGGCGGCCGCACTCCAGGAAGTCGTGCAGCGCCCCGGCATGGTCCCCGGCGGCGGCCCGCTGCACGCCCCGGGCGTACAGGAACCGGTTGAGTTCCCAGGAGTCGGGCGCCGCCCGCAGGTCGAAGCCGTCCGCGAGCCGCTGTGCTTCGACCGCCCGGTCCTGCGCGACGAGCGCGAGCAGGATGTGGGCCTGCGCGTTGACGGGCCCCGCGTCCGGGACGACCGGCGGCTCGGCGGGCAGCCACCCGTACGTTCCGCGTGCCGCCATGATGTCGGCGCGGGTGTTGAGCAGCGCCTCGTACATCGGGTGCAGCAGGTCGAGGCGCTGACCGGCCAGGCCGCGGTCCACGAGCCGGTCCGCCTCGTCGAGTTCGTCGGCCCACTGGGCCACCGCGGCTGCCGTTCCCAGCAGGAAGGGCTCGGTGAGCGGATCGGCCGGTTCGGCCAGCAGCTCGCGCACGCGCCGCATCGCGTCCCCGGCCGAGGTGAGCCCCGCGGTCGCCGCGTACCGGACGAGCAGGGCCCCGGTGGCCGGGCCGATCAGTTCCGGGGAGCGTTCCGCGGTGTCGGACAGCCACCCGTACACCTCGCGGCGCACCACCTGGTCCCGGTCGGCCAGCAGGGCCGAGGCGGTGAGCAGTGCGCTCGCCAGCTCCGGCCGGTCGCCGGCCAGTTGGCCGTCGACCGTGGACAGGACCTCGACGGCGGCGCGCGCCCTGCCGTGCGCGGCCAGCGCGGTGCCGAGGGCGACGGCCGCGCGCACCCGGTCCTGCGGTGCGGCCGGCAGCCCGAGCGCCTCCGTGAGCCGGGGGATACCGGACGCGGCACCCCGGCCGGCCGCCTCCAGGGAGCCCAGTTCGGTCAGCAGCCGTTGCCGGCGGGCGTCGGGCAGCGGTTCGTCGAGCGCTCGGCGCAACAGCGGTACGGCGTCGCCGACGCGGCCCTCCCGTACCGCGCGGGAGGCGGCCTCCTGGAGCACGCCCGGTGCCCAGGAGGCGCCCACCGGGCCGGAGAGCAGCAGTTCCCTGGCCATCTCGTCGGGGCATGCGCCGCGGTGCAGCAGGGCCTCGGCGGCGGCCCGGTGCGCCGCGCGCCGCCGCTCCTCCGGTACGCCCGCGAGCACCGCGTCCCGCAGCAGGGGATGGGCGTAGCGGGGGCGGCGGTCCGGGCCGGGGCGCAGCAGGCCGAGGCCCGTCATGGCGGTCAGCCAGCCGGCCACCCGGGCCGGATCGGCTCCGGCCAGCCCGGCGAGCAGCGCGCCCAGTTCCTCGGGCGGGCTGCCGGGGCCGGCGTCCGGCAGCCCGCGGTCCCATCCGTCGTCCAGGACGGCGAGTGCCCGGGCCACTTCGGCCGTGCCGGGCCCGGCGTTGTCCAGCCACCAGGCCACGGCCGCCGGGTAACTCCCGGGGTAGAGCGCCGCGACGGTCGGCGGGACGGTCGGGTGCCGGACAGGATCGCCGAGGTCGTCGAGGAGAGCACGCAGCAGCAACGGGCTGCCCGCGGCCGCCCGGACGCAGTCGTCGACCCAGTGTCCGGGTGCGCCGGGGAGGCCGGCGCGCACGAGTGCGGCCGCCGAGGCCGGGGGGAGCGGGGCGAGGGTGTGGGTGCGCACGAGCGCGGGCGAGAGGGTGTGGGCGAAGCCCGGGGCGGGCGGATCCACGTCGTACTGGCTGCGTTCGGTGACGGCGAGCAGGATCGGCAGCCGTAATCGGTCCACGTGCCGGGCGGACTCCACCAGCCAGCGGTGGGAGGGGCGGTCGGCGAGGTGGACGTCGTCCACGGCGACCAGCAGCGGGGACCGCTCGGCGTGCCCGCGCAGCGTCCGCCGCAGCAGGCCGGCCCGTTCACGTTCGGTGCCCGCCTGCTCGAACCCCGTGACGGGGCCCAGGACCTGGAGCGCGGCGGAGAAGGGCACGGCGGCCTCGCCCGGTGCGCAGCGGGCGCGCAGCACCCGCATGCCGTGGGCTGCGGCGTCCTCGGCGGCGGCCTCCAGGACACTGGTGCGGCCGGTGCCGGTGGCCCCGCGCAGCAGCACCAGGCCGCCGGCGCCGGACCGGGCGCGCGCGGCCCCGGCGGCCAGCAGCGCGGCTGCCTCCCGGTGCTCGTGCGGCCCCGCACACTGCGATCCGGACATCCCTGCCTCCTTGGTCTGACGTGGCGTCTCCCGCAAGCGAGGACGTGCGCTGCGGGAACGTGGTGGCGTGACAAGACCCACGCCGGCCGAGCGCGGGCCCGGGGGAACCGGGCGCACGGGAACCGTCGTGGTTGTCGTACAGCTGTTCTCGTGGTGGTGCTCGTGGTGCTCCACGATTGCGCCCGCGTCGTCCGCCACAGGAGTGTGAGGTAGACCCGTCTGCCACCGACCTCACAGGCGTGGCAGGCCAGCGGACTTGGGGGAATCGGTTGCTCAGCTCATCGCGGACCACTCGCACCGGTACGGCCGGCCCCGTCGCGCGGACACCGGTGGCGGTGCACGCCTCGGACCCGATCCTGCGCGAGGGAGTGCTCGGCCAGCTGCGCCGGTACCCGGAGGTCGAGCTGCGCGAGGAGTCGGGCCCCGGCACGGTGGCGCTGCTCGTCGACGACATGCTCGACGAGGGCGCGCTGACCCGGCTGCGGCGGCTCGTGCGCACCGAGGGCGCCCGGGCGGTGCTGGTGGTGCGCTCCCTGCGGGAGGCGGAGCTGCTGGACGTGATCGAGTGCGGGGTCGGCGCCATCGTGTGGCGCCACGAGGCCACCGCCGACCGCCTGGTGCAGGCCGTCCTCGCGGCCGCCCGCGGTGACGGCGACCTGCCCGCCGACCTGCTCGGCCGGCTCATCAGCCAGGTGGGCACGCTGCACCGGAGTGCGGCCGGGCGGCTCGGTGCCCCCTCCACCGGTCTGACACCGCGGGAGGTGGACGTACTGCGGCTGATCGCCGAGGGGTTCGACACCGGAGAGATAGCGAGCAAGCTGTCCTACTCCGAACGCACCGTCAAGAACGTCATGCACGGGCTGACCACGCGGCTGCACCTGCGCAACCGGGCACACGCGGTGGCCCATGCCCTGCGGGAAGGCTACATCTGACCGAACGGGCAGCCTGGGGCGGCCCCTTGGGCAGCGCTTTCTGCCCGGCCGCCGTCCCCGGCGCGCCTGCGGGGACGAACCGGGCACCGGCAGGATCGGGCAGGAACGGACAGGAACGGGACCGGGCACGGCGGGGCGGGAGCACGACGGTGATCCACGAGGTGGACGAGGTTCTCAAGACCCTGCTCGGCGGCGGCGCTCTGGCCGGTTCCGGCATCGACGTCGCCCTGGACGCGCCCACCCGCGACTGGGCCGCCCGCCGCAACGCGCCCACGATCAACGCCTATCTGTACGACATCCGGGAGGACGTGAACCGCCGCCAGCGCGGTCATGTGCCCGTGGTCGACGAGCGGGACGTGGTCGTCAGGCGCCGCCAGCCGCCGCGCTGGTTCCGGCTGTCGTACCTCGTGACCGCGTGGACGAAGCAGCCGCAGGACGAACACCGGCTGCTGTCCGCCGTGCTGGCCACACTGATCCCGCGGGAGCTGCTGCCACCGTCCGAACTGCCCGGTGCGCTGGGCGCGTTGGGCATGACGGTGGCGCTGTCGGTGGCTGGAATCCAGACCGAGTCCCGTTCCCTCGCGGAGATCTGGTCCGCGCTCGGCGGTGAACTCAAGCCGTCCCTCGACCTGGTGGTCACCGCCCCCTTCCCGGCCTACCCCGAGTACGACGCCGGCCCGCCCGTCACCGAGGGCGCGGCGATCCGGATGCGTGACCTGGACGGCACCGCCCGGCAGGACGGCGAACGTGCGCACCGGCCGCGGCAGGTGGCGGCGGCCCGGGACGCCCGCAGAGCCGCCCGACGGCGCCACGGCACGGGCGGTACGGGCGATACGGGCGGTACGGGCGGTACGGGCAGTACAGGCGGTACGGGCGGTACGGGCAGTACAGGCGGCACGGGCAGTACAGGCGGCACGGGCGGTACGGGCGATACGGGTGGTACGACGTGACCCCGTGGACCCCGACGTCGTACGACAGGTCCGCGGCCCACGCCGCGGACGCGCTCCTCACCCGCCTGGCCACCCTGCGCGACCGGGTCGCCCTGCTGGTCGACCACCGCAGTGCCGACGACCCCACAGCCGCCGACCCGCTGCGCGGCCTGTACCTCTCGGAGGAGGCCGTACGGCGTCTGCTGCATCCGGCGGACCCGCTGCCACCGCCTCTGACGGAGCCTTCGGTTCGGCCTCCGGACCGGCTGACCGCACTGGCCGCGCGCCTCGGCCTGACCGACTTCGACGTCACCCTGCTGCTCATCGCCCTCGCGCCCGACCTGGACCGCACGTTCGAGCCGCTGTACGGCTACCTCAACGACGACGTCAGCCGGCGCCGGGCCACCGCCGGCCTCGCGCTCGACCTGTGCGGCGTCCCCGCGCACGCGGCACCGGCCCGGGCCCGCATGCACCCCACCGCACCGCTGCGCGCGCTGGGGCTGCTCGTCGTGGAGGAGACCGAACGCCCCTTCCTCAGCCGCTCGTTGCTCGTGCCCGACCGGCTGGTGGCCCATCTGCTCGGCGACGACACCCCCGACGCGGCGCTCGCCGGGCACCTCCACCCACTGCCCGCGCCTCCTGAACTCCACAACGGCGACGAGGAGTTCGCCCGCTTCGCACACCGACTGGCCACCCGGCTCACGGCCGGCCCCGCGCTCACCGCCTACCTGCGCGAGGGCCGCGAGGGCGACGGGCCGGCCTGTGTCGCCGCCGCCCTGGACGCGGCCGGTCTGGGGGCCCTGTGCTTCTCCGGCCCGCGGGAGCGGGTGCCCGCGCTGCTGCGGGAGGCCCGGCTGACCGGCCGCGCCGTGGTCGTCTCCGCCCTGCCGGACGAACCCGGCCCGCTGGTGAAGGAGCTGGCCGGCGCCGTCGACGTGCCCGTGCTGATCAGCGGCCGGCGGCCGTACGACCCCCACTGGTGCGACGACGACCCGCTGGTCCTGGACGTACCCCGGCACGGCGCGGGAGCGGCCGGCCTCTGGTCGGCCGCCCTGGGCGAGGAGCCCGGCTTCGATCTGGCCGCCACGGTCGCCCCCTACCACCTGCCCGGCGACCGGGTCGCCCGGGCTGCGCGGGCCGCGCAGGGCCTGGCCGGCTTCGACGGCACCCCCCTCTCCCCCGCCCATCTGCGCCTCGCCGCCCGCCAGCAGTCCGCCTCGGGCCTGGAGCAGCACGCCCGCCGGATCCGGCCCGCGGTCGACTGGCGGGACCTCGTCCTGCCCGAACGGCCCCTGACCCAGCTGCGCGAACTCGCCCTGCGCGCCCGGCACCGCGACCGGGTCCTCGGCGACTGGCGGCTCAGCGCGGGCGGCGGCCGGGGCCGGGGTGTGCTCGGCCTGTTCGCCGGCGAGTCCGGCACCGGCAAGACCCTCTCGGCCGAGGTGGTCGCCGCCGAACTGGGTCTCGACCTCTACGTGGTCCAGCTGTCGTCCGTGGTGGACAAGTACGTCGGCGAGACCGAGAAGAACCTCGAACGCATCTTCGGCGAAGCCGACCGCACCGACGCCGTGCTCCTGTTCGACGAGGCCGACGCCGTGTTCGGCAAGCGGTCCGAGGTGAAGGACGCGCACGACCGGTACGCCAACATGGAGAGCGCCTATCTGCTCCAGCGTCTGGAGTCCTTCGACGGGATCGCCCTGCTCACCACCAACCTGCGCGCCAACATCGACGAGGCGTTCACCCGGCGCCTGGACCTGGTCGTCGACTTCCCGTTCCCGGACGGGGAGCAGCGCAGGGCACTGTGGCGGCACAGCCTGTCCCACGTGCCCTGCGCCGACGGCATCGACCCCGGCCCGGTGGCCGACGGCTACGAACTGGCGGGCGGTTCCATCCGCAGCGCCGTGGTGACCGCCGCCTACCTCGCCGCCGACCGCGACGACGTGGTCACCGCGGCCGACCTGCTGGAGGGCGCCCGGCGCGAGTACCGCAAGGCGGGCCGGCTGCTGCCGGGCGAGGGCTCCTGGTAACTCGGGGTGGCGGGCTAGTCCTGCACCCGCCACTTCTGGTTGGGCGTGCCCGAGCAGGTCCACAGCTGGAGCTTGGTGCCGTTGCCGGTTCCGTTGTCCATGGCGTCCACGCACTTGTTGGCCTGCGGGTTCACCAGGTCGCCGGCCTGGCTCAGCACGAACTGCTGCGCCGGGTTGCCGCTGCACCGGGCCAGCTGGATGTGCGCCCCGTCGTCCTTGGAGCCCCACGCCACGTCCATGCACATGCCGACCGAGCGCAGGGTGCCGTCGCCGCGGAAGTCCCACTTCTGGTTGGCCGTTCCGGCACAGTCCCGGAGCTGGAGCTGCGTGCCGTCCTTGCCCTTGCCGTTCTGGGCGTCGGGGACGTCGATGCACCGGTTCGACGCCTGCCCGATGATGAGCTGCCCCACGGCCTGCGGGGGCTGCCGAGGCTTGGGGTCGGGCTTCGTACCGGTGGACGTCCCGCCGTCACCGCCAGAACCGGACGGGTCCGAGCCTCCGCCCGATCCTCCCGAAGTCCCGGCGGGCTTCTCGCTCTCTCCCCCGCCCTGTACCGGTGCGGAGTGTTCCGGAGCCGGTGCGCTCACCACAGGGCTCGGCGTCGGTGAGGGTGCGAGGGTCTGTCCGGCCGCGGCGACCTTCTCGGTCGCGCGGGAGCTGACGTTCGGCTTGTAGGCGATCCAGAGCATCACGAACGTCACCGCGAGCGCCATGACGACACCGAGGAACGTCGCCAGCCAGCGCGGCAGGAAACCACGCTGAACATACGTCCCCTCCACGGCCAGAGGGCTCGAGCCCGAGCGGAGCACGGACAGCGTGTACGGCCGCTGCTCCTTCGAACCGAACCAGATGATCTTCCGCGGCTTCAGCGTCGCCTTCACGAAC